>CAZREK010000135.1:0-6629 GCA_964598965.1 uncultured Bifidobacterium sp.
CTCGTGGGGCACACCGGGCACCGCGTAGATGACCTTCTCCACGCCGCCGACCCACACTGGGCAAATGAGGCCCGGCGCCGTGCCGCGTGTCTGCGGGATGACTGTTGCGCCGTCGGGCACCTGCGCCTGGCGCATGTTGTTGGCCGCCATCGTGCGGTTGCGCGACGCGAACAGCTGGCGGATGACCTCGGCGACCGCTTCATCGTGGTGCAGTTGCACGCCCATCACCGCCGCGATGGCATCGCGGGTGATGTCGTCGTGCGTGGGGCCCAGGCCGCCACACACGATCACCGCGTCGGCGTCGTCCAACGTGCGCTGCAGCAACGTGGTGATGCGCGCCAGGTTGTCACCAACCTTCACCTGCAACAGGCTGTCGATGCCCGCGGCCGCGAGGTGCTCGCCGATCCATTGGCTGTTGGTGTCGGTGATCTGCCCCAGCAACAGCTCGGTGCCGACCGCCACCACGTCGCAACGCATCGCGGCCTCCGGCTCAGACCGGGTCGGTGAGCGTGTCGTCCGGCAGCAAGGGCTCGGTGGCGCTGCCGTGGCGAGCGCGGTACAGGTACTGCCCGCCGCTGATCAGTGCGAGAGCGACCGAGATCCACAACAGGCCGTCCCACAGCCACTTCGCATCGACGCTGATGGGTGCGATGGCGAAGCCGACGGCCAGCTGTTGCACGAACGTCTTCCACTTGGCGATCTTGCTGGCCGGCACGCTGACGCCCTTGGAGGCCACGAACGTGCGATACAGGCTGATCAGCAGCTCGCGGCCGGTGATGATCGCGACGGGCACCACCCAGAAAGTGCCGGCGGCGACCAGCATGAACATTGCGCCGAGCACCAGGATCTTGTCGGCCAACGGGTCGAGGAACGCACCGAGGTTGGTGGCGCCGTGGCGGCGAGCCAGGTAACCGTCGATGCCGTCGCTGAAACAGAGCACGAACCACAGGGCGAACGCGCCCCAGCTGCCCGTGCCGTCGTCGGGGATCAACACCAACATCGGCAAAGACAGGATGACGCGAGCAACCGTCACGAGGTTCGCCCACGTCTTGATCGCGGAGGGGTCGACCGTCATCGCAGCGAGTCTGCCACGAGATCCGTGCCGTGGGCGTCCACGATGCGAACGTCATGGAATTGACCAACAGCCAGGGCGGACGGCACCTCCACGATGCCGTCGATCTCGGGGGCCTCGCGAGTGCTGCGTGCCTCGCCGGGGGCATCGACCAGCACCGTGATGGTCTCGCCGATGAGGGCGTCGCGACGGCTCATGGTGATCTCGTCCTGCAGCTCGCGCAGCTCGGCTAGGCGCTCGCGCATCAGACCCTCGGGCACCTGCCCGTCGAGGTCGGCGGCGTAGGTGCCTTCCTCCGCGCTGTAGGCGAAGAAGCCGCACCAATCCAGCTGAGCTTCTTCCACGAACGCCAGCAGCTGGTCGTGATCGGCCTCGGTCTCGCCCGGGTAACCGACGATGAAGTTGCTGCGGAAAGCAGCGTGAGGGTCGCGGCGGCGAATGTCGGCGATGCGGTTCAGGAAGCGCTGCCCGTCGCCCCAGCGGCGCATGCGGCGCAGCAGGTCCTTGCTGACGTGCTGCAGCGACAGGTCGAAGTAGGGCACCCCGGTGGCGAGGATGGCATCGATGAGGTCGTCGCTGAGGTCGCTGGGGTACAGGTACAGCAGGCGGGTCCAGCGGGCCTTGGCCGCGACCGCGTTGACCAGCGGCACGATCGACCCGGCACCCAGCTCGCCGGGGCGGTCCTTGCCGTAGCTGGCGAGGTCTTGTGCGATGAGCACGACCTCTTGCACCTGCAGCTGGTCGACCTCGTCGAGAATCGCGCTGACGTCGCGGCTGCGCTGCGGGCCGCGGAACGACGGGATGGCGCAGAAGCCGCAGGTGCGGTCGCAGCCTTCGGCGATCTTCACGTAGGCCCACGGGTGGGTGGACTTGGGGCGCGGCAGGTTCAACAGGTCGAGGCTGGGCACCTGCGCAGTGACGGCCAGCGGCTTGCGGCCGAGCGTGACCGGCACGCCGAAGCCCGCGACCTGGTCCACCTCGGGCAGCGCCTCGGCCAGCTCGTGCCCGTAGCGCTCAGCCATGCAGCCGGTGACCACCAGCTTGCCGCCCTTCTTGCGCGAGTCCTCGAGGGCCAGGATCGTGTCGATGCTCTCCCGGCGGGCCTCGTCGATGAACGCACACGTGTTGACCACCACCAGGTCGGCCTTGGCGGGGTCATCGGTGGCGGTCATGCCGTCGGCCAACAGGGTGCCGATCAGCTTCTCGCTGTCGACCTGGTTCTTGGGGCACCCCAGGGTCTCGACGTAGAAGCGCTGCGCCATAGGTCGTCCAGGCTACGGCTGCTTGTGGCACACTGCCCCGCATGATCGCTGCACGATTTCTGTTGGCCAGCACGTGCGTCGTTGCGCTGGCGGCGTGCTCCGACTCGGGGCCGGGGTCCGATGCCGGCGGCGATTCTCCCGCCACCACCGTCGCCCTCACCGGTCTGTGTCGGCTGGTCACCGCCGACCATGTGACCGCGCTGTTCGGGCCGGGGTACGTGTTGGGCGACGCCGAGGACAGCGACGCCTCGTGCAACTACGGCGTGGACACAACCGAGGGCGGCTCGCGTGGCCGTATCTACCTCGGTGGCTCGGGCATCTCCTACGACAAGACGGTGGAGGACTCGACGGCATTGGGCCAACCGATGACCGATGTCGCTGGACTGGGCAGTCGCGCCCACTTCACCGCCGACGACTCGAAGCAGCAGTACTGGATCGTGATCGAGGACGGGACGGGCAGCTTGAGCGTGCTGGTGCAGTTCAAGAACGGCGCGGTGCCGCCGGCCGAGGCAGACCTGATCGCCGCGCTCACCACCTTGGCCGAGGAGTACCTCGCCGCGGTGTGACCCCGCGCGACCACGTCGTTCCGATTTCGAATTGGGCGTGGCATCGACAGTGTTCGTCAGATCGGTCACCATAGGTCAATGGCAGGATTCGTGAAGCGTTGTCTCGGGCTTGCGTCCCTCGCAGCTTGCCTCACCGCCTGCAGCTCCTCGACGCAGCCGAGACTGACCGACGCAGAGCTCGCTGAAGTCCTCGCCGTGGCGGTTCCCGCGGCCATCGTCGCGAACCCGGATGGCCTCGGCAAGATCGACTCCATTCGCTACGAGATCGCTGACTCCCTTGGTTCGGCGGCTGGCTCGAGCGTGACGTTCAGCGGCCACGAGCCGCCCCTGTCCGCCGGCGTCCGAGCGGCGATCTCGGCGGCCGTGACACCGGGTTCAGCCGTGTTCGTGCACGCCGATGTCACCCAGGCGATGCTGCTGATCGCGGCCCCCACCTTCGAAGGTGATTCGTTGATCGTCACGTACGAGCAGCGATGTGGCGGCGATCCACACGCCCTCTGTGGCAGCGGAGGGGAATTCCGGATGAAGGAGGTCTCCGGCGACTGGGTGATCGTCGAGGTGACGTCCGCCTGGATCTCGTGACAAGTTGCAGTCGGGGCGGGGGTTCACTCGGGTTGCTGAAGGAAACCACTTCGGGGCCGTTCGTCATTGCGACCACGCGTCGACGTTGCCGTCCTTCTCGACCGACTCACGGAGCACAACTGCGAGGGCCCGAGCATCGCCGAGCGAACCTGCGTTGACAACGGTGGACCCACCGTCAGGTGCCACGACCTCGCACTTCCAACGGCCCCATGACAGCCGCACAGCGGCTGCGCCGATCGCCACCAGAGCGAGAAGGATCGCCTCGACCAGCAGCACGACCAACGCGACAGCGAAGAAGATCAACATGCCGATCGCGACACAACCGGCGGCTTCCTCGGTCTCGTCGACGAGGTGCGCGGGATGGGCGTACTCCCAGCTGACGACCTCATCCGGCGCAGCCCCTCGGCGCGTTCGACGCTGCTGGTCGATGTGCCGCATCCGGAACAACCATCGCGCCGTCCAGAACCTCATCGAAGATGGAGCGAACGGGATCCGCACGAGCCACTTACGCCCTGACGGGTCGATGACCGTTGTGCCCCGTTCAGCGCGCAGAAGTGCCCAGCGCGCACCGCGCACCACCACGAAGACCACCGAACCGAGTGCGAAACCGATAGCGATCAACAGCAGGCCGACGAGAAATTCGAAGAGGACGTCGACCATGGCGAGCATTCACTGCCCTACAGGTGGTGCAGGCGCAGGCCCTTGTGCGGCCAGCGCATGTGCAGCAACTGGCCGGTGGCGGAGGCGGTGATGTACGCGTCGCGGTACTCGCCGCTGCCGTCGGAGTCACCGAAGCAGATGTTGGTCGTCATCAGGTCGCCGGTGGGGACGTGCTCGCTGGCCCCCGTGGCCGGGTCGATGACGGTGATGCCACCGTTCAACAAGGTGGCCACGCACACGTTGCCCGCGCCGTCGACCGCCAGCGAATCGAGCAGTTGATGACCGGGAAGGCCGGTGAGGCACGGCCACGGATCGAGCGGGCCGGGCTCCTCCACCACGCCGGGTGAAGCGATACGGCGGCGCCACACGCGCCCCGTGTTGGTCTCGGCCCAGTACACGACATCACCCTCCGGCGACAGACCGATGCCGTTCGGTGCCTCGACCGGGAACACCTGCTCGCTGATGTGGCTGCCGTCGGCCTTGGCGTAATAGATGGCGGTGAGGTCACTGGTGCGTGCGGCGCGATCGCGGATGCCGTGGTCGGTGAACCAGAAGCCACCATGACCATCGAAGACGAGATCGTTCGGGGCCCGCAGCGGCCGGCCGTCGCAATGCGTGTAGAGATCGGTGACAGCACCCGTCGCGAGGTCGACACGCTGGATGCGCCCACCGATGTACTGCTGAGGGTCGAAGCCGCCCGGGAAAGTGAGACCGCCGAAGTCGATCGGCGTGAAGCACCCGCCGTTGTTGCACAGGTACAGCGCCCCGTCGGGCCCGATGGCGGCCCCGTTCGGACCGCCCTCGATCTCGGCGACCGTCTGCTGCGAACCGTCGGGCAGCACCCTGGTGATGCGTGGCCCGAACATCTCCACCAGCACCACGCTGCCGTCCGGCATCGCGATCGGCCCTTCCGGAAACCTCAAACCTTCGGTGACGACGCGCAGTCCACTCATCGCCGCAGTGTTGCAGACCGCAACGGGCTGCTTTGAGCCGGACGCGCCGTCCTGCCAACATGTCCGCCCATGAACCCCCGCTCGCTCGTTGTCCCCGTCGTCGCGCTGGCCCTCCTCGCCGCTTGCAGCGACGACAAGACCTCCTCCTCCTCTGCCACGTCCGCCGACTCCGCCACCACCGTGCCCGCAACTGGCGGCGCGTCCGACAGCGCAGCGCCGATGTGCGCGTTCGTCACGACAAGCCAGCTGGAGACTCTGTTCCCCGGCGGCTCGGTGGGCGAACCCGTGCCCAACCCCACGTTGTGCAACATCCCCATCACCAGCGCCACGGGCAGTATCGCCTACTTCGTGATGTCCACGTCTGCCGTCGCCTACGACGAGCGGATGCAAGGCGACACGGCCAACGGGTTCACCGTCAGTCAGCTCGACGGCATCGGCGAGCAGGCGTACTACGCCCGCGGCGCGGACAGCGGCGTGAGCAACCTGGTGTTCGTCAAGGGCGAGGAGATCTACGTGGTGCTCGTCGAGTACACCAACTCGGACCTCGAAATGCCGGCCGAACCGACCGTGCAGGACACGCTCATGCAGATCGCCGCTGCCTGGGCGGCAAGCCTGTAACGGCGGCAGCCGAGCTCAGACGCCCCCGTCGAGCTCTTCCACCGTCATCAGCACCGCGCGAGCCTTGCTGCCCTCGCTGGGGCCCACCACGCCGCGCTGCTCGAGCAGGTCCATCAACCGGCCGGCGCGGGCGAACCCGACCTTCAGCTTGCGCTGCAGCATGGAGGTGCTGCCCAACTGGCTGCGCACCACCAGCTCCATCGCCTGACGCACCAACACCTCGTCGTCGTCGTCGCCACCGCTGGGCACGAAGTTGCCGGGACCACCCGCAGGGCCGGCCGGGTCGTCACCCTCCACACCGGTCACGTAGGTGACCTCAGGGGCCTGGCGGCGCCAGTGGGCCACCACCTTGCGCACCTCTTCCTCGCCCACGAAGCAGCCCTGGATGCGTTGGCTGACGTTGCTGTTGCCGGGCAGCAGCAGCATGTCGCCCTTGCCGACCAGCTTCTCCGCACCCGACTGGTCGAGGATGACACGGCTGTCGGTGAGGCTGTTGACCGCATAGGCGATACGCGCCGGAATGTTGGCCTTGATGACACCGGTGATGACGTTCACCGACGGGCGCTGCGTGGCGACGATGAGATGAATGCCGACCGCACGGGCCTTCTGCGCGATGCGGGTGATGCTGTCCTCGACGTCGCGGGCAGCGACCATCATCAGGTCGTTCAACTCGTCGACCACCACCACGATGTACGGCAGGCGCTCGTGCACCGTCTCGCTGTCCGGCGCAGTGCCCGGCTCGGGCGTGAGCTCGCCACGGTCGAACGCCGCGTTGTAACCGGTGATGTCGCGGAACCCGACCTCGAACAACAGGTCGTAGCGACGGTCCATCTCCTTGCAGGCCCAGGCCAGCGCGTTGGCCGCCTTCTTCGGGTTGGTGACCGGCTGAGTGAGCAGGTGCGGCGAGCGCGAGTAC
>CAZREK010000136.1:0-6599 GCA_964598965.1 uncultured Bifidobacterium sp.
GTTCACGCATGCGGTGCGGGCGAACTGGATGCCGTGCGTGGCGGCACGCTTGGCAGCCTCGATGTCCAGGTCGTACAGCACCTCGAGGTGATCGGCGACGAAGCCGACGGCGCTGACCACGATGCCCTGCGTCGCACCCGCGTCGTTCTCCGCGGCGGCCAGGTCGTCGATGACCGCGAGGATGTCGGGCCCCAGCCACGGCTCGGGTGTGCGGCCCGCGCTCTGCCACGCGATCGACCAGCCGGTCCAGCGGTCCAGCCCGGCTGCTGCGGCGACGGCCTCGGCGGTGGCGCGCAATTGGTCGGGGTACGGGTCGCCCGCGGCAACGATGCGCTGCGGCAGCGAGTGCGCGGTGAACACCACTTTGCTGTTGGCCGGCATGGCGGCCAACCGCTCGCGCAGGCTGGCGGCGACGAACTGCACGAACGCGGGCTCGGTGGCCCAACTGTCGATGCCCGTGTACGTCACACCCAGCGGCTCGGCCGTGGCACGGGCGCGATCGTGATACTGGCCCACCGAGTACGCGGAGTAGTGCGGCGCCAGCACCAGGCCGACGACACGCGTGATGCCGCGGCTCGCGAGTTGCTGCACCGCCGCCTCAATCTTCGGCTCGGCGTGCTTCAGGCCCAGCACCACCTCGTACTGCCCGGGTGCCACCGCGTCGAGCGCGCGTTGCAACCCCACCCGCTGCGCCTCGGTGCGCGCGGCCAGCGGGCTGGTGCCGCCCAGCGCGTCGTAGCGCGCGGTCAAGTCGGCCAACTGCTCGGGCGTGGGAGCGTTGCCGCGGCGAATGTCGGTGTAGTACGGCAGGATCTCGTCGCGAGTGCGCGGCGTGCCGTAGGCCATCAGCAGCACGGCGGTGGGCGCGGTCACCGGCGGGTCCGTTCGTGCACGTGGGCCACCACCGCGGTCAGCACCTCGGGGTCGGTGTTCGGCTGCACGCCGTGGCCGAGGTTGAAGATGTGTCCGGGGTGGCCGCCGTTGTCGGCCAGCACCTGGTCGGCACCCGCGAGGGCGACGTCGCGACCGGCGAGCACCAGCGCGGGGTCGAGGTTGCCCTGCACCACCAGGTCGGCACCCATGCGGGCGCGGGCGGCGGGGATTGGCGTGCGCCAGTCCAGGCCGAGCACCTGCGGCCCGGCGGCATGCATGCTTTCCAGCAGGTGGTCGCACCCGATGCCGAAGTGGATGCCGGGCGAATGCGGGTGTGCGCTGTGCAGGGCCTCGAACACGGCCCGCGAGTGGGGCAGCACGAAGCGGTCGTAGTCGGCGCGGCTGAGCGCGCCGGCCCACGAGTCGAACAGTTGGAACGCACGGGCACCGTTGGCCAACTGCGCACCGATGAACGCGACCGCGTGCTGCACCAGCGCTTCCATCAGCCGGTGCCACAGCGTCTCGTCGGTGTGCATCAGCTGCTTGGTGTGCTCGTAGGTGCGGCTGGGGCGCCCCTCCACCAGGTAGCTGGCGACGGTGAACGGCGCACCGGCGAAGGCCAGCAGCGGCACCTCCGCGGGCAGGTCGGCCACCAGTTGGCGAACCGTCTCCAGCACGTAGGGGACGTCGGCGTCGGCATCGAGCGGGCGCACGCGAGCAAGGTCGGCGGCGCTGCGGAACGGGGTGGTGGCCACCGGGCCGGTACCCGGTGCCACGTCGATGCCGAACCCGATGGCGTGGGCGGGCACCACGATGTCGCTGTACAGCACGGCCGCGTCGACGCCGTGACGGCGCACCGGCTGCAGGGTGATCTCGGCGGCCAGGTCGGGTCGCTTGATCGCGTCGAGGATGCTGCCCTCGCCGCGAAGGGCCCGGTACTCGGGCAAGCTGCGGCCGGCCTGGCGCATGAACCAGACGGGTGTGTGTGCTGCGGGCCGCCCGTGGGCTGCGTCGAGGAAGGGGATCGAGGAGGTCGCCACCGCCGTTGCACGCTATCCGCCCCGGTGTCGCCGCCACCGCCCGGTGTCGCCGCGCGTTGGGGCCGGTAGAGTTTCAAGACCCCGAATTCCGGTGGCTACACCGGATCGGTGCCATCCGCCCCCATGACGCAGCATCACCCCGATCTCGCCGCCGAGCAGGAGTTCATCGATCACGCGTATGCGTGCCTCGAGCGCACACGCGCCGACGCATGGAAGATGCGTGGTCTGCACGAGGGAACTCTCGGTGGCACCTTCCAGGCCCGCTACGAGCGCGACGTGTTCGACGAGGCGGTGTTCAACCGCATCACCCAGCTGGACCTCGGCAACGCCGCTCTGGTGTTCGGCCGTATCGACCGCTCGCTGGACGGCAACGGCCAGCTGGAGAGCTTCCACATCGGCCGCTTGGCCGTCGCCGACGAGCAGAGCGACCCGGTGGTGGTGGACTGGCGTGCCCCGATCGCCGAGCCCTTCTACCGCGCCACCGGCCGCGAACCGCTGGGCCTTGCCCGCCGTCGCCACTTCCACGTGCAGGGCCGCGAGCTGCTGGGCCTGGAGGACGAGCTGTTCGGCGAGGGTCACCTCGGCATCGGCGCGGAGGACGACGAGGTCGGTGCTCGCCCCGAGGGCATCCGTGGCTACAGCACCCTGCTGGCTGCGCTGGAGCGCGGCCGCACCGGCCAGCTGGGCGACATTGTCGCCACCATCCAGGGCGAGCAGGACGAGATCATCCGCTCGCCACAAGCTGGCGTGCTGGTCGTGCAGGGTGGCCCGGGTACGGGCAAGACCGTGGTGGCACTGCACCGCGCCGCCTACCTGCTGTACACCTACCGCTTCCCGCTGGAGGACCAGGGTGTGCTGGTCATCGGCCCCAACCGCGTCTTCCTGCGCTACATCGAGCGCGTGCTGCCGTCGCTGGGCGAGGCCGGCGTGGAGCAAGTGGTGCTCGCCGACCTGGTGCCCGACGTGCAGTGGGCCCGCTACGGCCTCGACCCCGCCGACGGTGCGCTGACGGCGCGGGTGAAGGGCGACCTGCGGATGAGCCTGGTCATCGACAAGGCCGTCACCGACCGCGAACGCCCGCTGAAGGAAGACCTGGTGGTGCCGTTCCGCACCGGCTACCTGCGCTTGCGCGCGGAGGAGTCAGTGCGCATCGTCAAGGCCGCGCAGCGCCGCTTCCGCAAGCACAACGCCGGTCGCCGTTGGGTGGAGGGCGAGATCTGGTCGGCGATGGCCGCCACGTGGCGCGACGACGCGGTGAACCCCAACCAGGTTCGCGACGGCATCAAGGCGCTACCTGAGGTACGCGCCGCGCTGGAACGTATGTGGCCGGTGCTCACCCCGGCTCAGTTGCTGCACGACCTGTTCGGCAGCAAGGCGCTGCTGAAGCTGGCGGGGGCGAAGCACCTCACGGAGGCCGAATACCTCGCGCTGTACCGCGAGCGCCAGGCCGACCTCGCTGACGTTCGTTGGACGGAGCACGACGTCGCGCTGCTCGACGAAGCCCGCTCGTACTTGGGTGCACGCCCGGCGAAGAAGAACGGTGTGAAGGTGGAGGAAGACGAAATCCGCACCTACGGCCACATCGTGGTCGACGAGGTGCAGGACCTCACGCCCATGCAATTGCGCATGGTGTCGCGCCGCTCGCTGAACGGCAGCATGACCGTCGTCGGCGACATCGCCCAGGCCACCGGTGCGTTGGCACCGAACAGCTGGGACGACGTGCTCGCTCACCTTCCCACCAACAAGCCGTCACGAGTCATCGGCCTCAGCGTGGGCTACCGCATCCCCGGCCGCATCATGGAACTCGCCAACAAGGTGATGATGGCCGCCACCCCCGAACTGCGTGCTCCCACCAGCGTGCGTACCGGCGACGAGCACCCCGAGTACCGCCATGTGCACGCGGCCGGTCTGCTCGATGCGGTGGTCGCATCCACCAAGGAACTCTCCGCGGAACTGCACGACGGCAACATCGCCGTCGTCGTGCCCGACACGATGTTCGAGGCGGTGTCCGGCGCGCTCGACGCGGCCGGCATCGACCACGGCAAGGCCACGCGGTCGGGCCTGGAGATGGGCATCACGGTCGTGCCGGTCAGCGTGGTGAAGGGCCTCGAGCTGGACGGCGTGATCGTGGTGGAGCCGGCCGCCATCGTCGCGGCCGAACAGCAGGGTCTGCGCGCCCTCTACGTCGCGCTCACGCGCAGCACCAAGCGGCTGACGATCGTGCACTCGCACGACCTGCCCGCGGCCATGCGCTGACGGCTACCGGTCGCGCTCAGGCGATTACGAGGATGCGGCCGCTGGCGAACGAGCCGACGCCCACGTGACGGCCGTCGATCTCGACGGTCATCGTGCCATCGGGTGAGGACGCGGTGATCACGCCGCGGTGACCGGGGAGGATGTTGGATTCCTCCAGGAACTCGAGCAGGCCGGGGGCGAACTCGAGCTCTTCGGTGATGCGCGAGACGGTGAACGAGGCACCGACCGCGACCTCCACCAACGCTCGCGTGGCCGGCGCGCTGTACTGCGAGCCGGGGATCGGGTTGCCGTGCGGGCACGTGGTGGGGTTGCCCAGCACACGGTCCAGTGCTTCTTCCACCTCGGCGCTCATCACGTGTTCCCACTTGCCGGCCTCGTGGTGGGCGACGGCCCACGACAGGCCCAGCATGTCGGTGAGGAAGCGCTCGGCCAGGCGGTGGCGGCGAACGGTGCGCATGGCGATGGCCATGCCCGCCTCGGTGAGGTGGATGGCGCCGTCGACAGTGACCAAGCCCTCTGCCTCGAGACGGCGGATCATCTCACTGACGGCGGGGCGGCTGACCTGCAGACGGTCGGCGATGCGCGCCTGGATGACGGTGACGTCGTCCTCCTGCAGTTCGAAGATGCACTCGCAGTACTCCTCGAACGCGGGATGGTGTTCGCCGGCGGCAGGCATGGGCGCAAGGTTAGCGGCGGCGGAGCCACTGCTCGGCGTGGCGGATGCGACGTTCGAGTTCGCTGTTGGTCGCGCTGCCCACGCTGGTGATGTTGGCCAGGCGATTCAGCTCGGCCTGCACTCGCGCATGGGCCAGGCCGGTGGTGTCCACGATCGTCTTGGCCAGCTCCATGTTGCGCAGGCGCAGCTCTTCCTTGCGCTCGGCGACGGTCTTGCTGCCGGCCCAGCTGAACCCGGCCTCGGTGGGGATCTCGGGCAGTTCCAGTGCGTCGTGTTCGGCCAGCGTGGCGTCGGGTTCGGGCACGTCGGGCTCGTCGTCGAACAGCGTGAGACCGGCCTCGGTGAAGGCGTGCACGGTCATGCCGGTGGCGAAGCTGGACAACACGCTGAACAGCGACAGCTGTTCGGGCATCAGGTCCAGTTCCTGCATCGCTTGCGGCACGTCGCGGTCGGGACTGAACTCGTCGTCGCGCTCGGTGGGCGGGCGCAGCACGTGGCGGCGAGCCTCGGCGATCTGGAACGCGTGAGTACGCAGGCGCGGGTCGTCGGGCAGGTACACGTACGCCTTCTGGCTGGGCATGCCGTGCATCCAGCGCACGAAGCGCCCCACCGCCTGGCGGAAGAACAACTCGGTGACGACGGTGCTGGCGTACACACCCACGCGCAAACGGGGAATGTCCACGCCTTCGCTGACCATGCGCACGGCCACCAGCCAGGGCGCGGTGCTGCGTGAGAACGCCTCGATCTTCTTGCTCGCCTCGGGGTCGTCGCTGACCACGACCTCGGCCTCCACCTTGAACCGGTTGCGGATGAGGCGGGCGATGTCGCGGGCGTGTTCCTGGTCCATGCAGATCGCCAGCGCACCGGCCTCGGGGTGGGTCTGGCGGATGTGCAGCAGGCGTTCGTGGGCCTGGCCCATCACCGTTGCCAGCCAGTCGCCCTCCAGGCTGAGCGCGGCCCGCAGACGGTGGCTGCTGCCGGCCTTGTCCAGGTCGTCGTGGAAGTTGGCGGACAGGATCGTGCCGTCGGGTGCGTTCCACTCCATCAGCCCGTCGAAGCGGGGGAAGTACACCGGGCGCACCACGCCGCCGGCGCGCAGCGCGTCGGCGTAGCCGTAGGTGAAGTCGGCCTGCGCCTCGCCACCCGCGCCGGTCTCCTCGTAGCGCACGAACGGGATGCTGGCCGTGTCGCTGCGGAACGGGGTGCCGGACAGGCACAGGCGACGGTGGGCGAGCTCGAAGGCGGTGCGCACACCGTCGCCCCATGCGCGTTCGTCGCCCGCGTGGTGGATCTCGTCGAGGATCACGAACGCGTCGTTGGCCAGCCCGCGCAGCTTCTTGGCCGTGTCGGGCATGCTGACCTGCTGGTAGGTGGTGACGATGCCGTGCACGTCCTTGGCCATGCCGTCGGCCGGCGACCACTGATGGTCGAGCTCCAAGCCCATGCGATGGGCAGCGTGCACCCACTGGGTCTTCAGGTGGGTGGTGGGGGCGACCACCACGACTCGCCTCGGCGGGGCAGGCGTGCGTTGCTGGCTGAGCACCCACCGGGCGCAGGCGAGGGCGAACGTCGTCTTACCGGCGCCGGGGGTGGCGACCGCCAAGTAGTCCGCGTGCTCGCTGGCCGCGAACTTGTCGAACGCGGCGCGCTGCCACGGGCGGAGGTGCAGACGGTCACTCATCGGGTCCACCAGTGTGCCAAGGCACGAGCGCACATGGGCGCGGGTCAGATGAGGCAGATGTCGAAGTCGGCGA
>CAZREK010000137.1:0-6583 GCA_964598965.1 uncultured Bifidobacterium sp.
GGGCGGGGCCGCGGCGCTGCACGACCGGCACTTCACCGGTGTGACTGCGACCGGCGGGCGGCGAGTACGGGCGGGTGGGCTGGTACGGCTGCTCGCCGGCGGGCGACATGCGGCTGCGAATGCGCTGCAGCGGGCTGGTGGGTTCGTCGTCCCAGAAGCCACGGTCGTTGGTCTTGTCGTATCGCATGCTGTCACCACCCTTCGCCCGCTGGCTGGGATTGGTGCGGCCGGGGCCGCTCGGACGGTGACAAGCTACCTCTGGCCGTAACGCGATCGCAATACTATGACGGTCGCGTGACGGCGTGACACCTGACCGGATGTGCTCTGACCAGGGGAAATGCAAAAGGGCCGACGGGCCCAGTGTTGTCACCGGACCCATCGGCCACCTGCGCGGAGAGGGTGGGATTTGAACCCACGGACCACTTTAAAGGTGGTCCCCGCATTAGCAGTGCGGTCCCTTCGACCTGACTCGGGCACCTCTCCAGGTGGCCGACAGACTAGCGGCAGGTCACCCGCGGTCCCACAGTCAGTTCTGCCGCTGCGGCCGTCTCGCCGTACCCAGTAGGGGCGTGAGTGATCGTCAAGAGTTCGCGAACCCATTGACAGCAAGCGCGTGGCGGGTGGATATTGCGCCTCACGTTTGGACCCACCTGGCGGAGGGCTGGCGATGACGTTGGCGGAGCATGGACAAGTTGTGCCGTTGGCGACCCTGGACAGGGTTGCACGGGCGTGGCGATTGGTGGGTCTCCGCGCGCGCTGTGCCACCGTCGTCGGCGTGGCCGCCTCGGTGGCCGTGTGTGACGGACGGGCCTCGGTGGCTCTCACCGGTGTACTGCTGGTCATCGCGGCACTCGTCGACCTGCACGAGCACCGGCTGCCCAACACTCTCCTGGCGGTAGCGGCGGTGACGGCAGTCGCCGATGCCGTCCAGGCACACCGGTTGCCCACCGCCGTGTGCGGCGGGGCGATCGCGTTCGTGTTGCTGTTGTGGGTGCGCCTCGCCCGCGGGTTGGGCATGGGCGACGTGAAGATGGGAACGACGGTCGGCTTGTCGACCGCCGTGCGCGTGTTGGTTGCCGCGCCAGTGGCGATCGCGACGGCAGCGCTCGTGGCGGCAGCCACCGGAGTGCTGTTGCGTCGCGACCGGCTGCCGTTGGGACCAGCGCTGTGGTGTGGGTGGGCGGTCGCGCTTGCGGCTCCGAAGGGATGGTGGTCATGAACACGGGAGAGGTGCTCAGCCGCGTGCGTGGGCGAGTCCGCACGCAGTGGCTTGCACTGGGTGCAGCCTTGGTGGTGCTGGCGGGGGTGCTGGTGGCGTGGGGGTTGTCGCAAGCAGCTGCCCGAGTGGAGGTCGTTCAGGTCGCGCGTCCGGTGGCTGCCGGTCAGCCACTCACGGCCGACGACCTCACCGTCACCGGCGTTGCCTACGACAGCGGTGTGAGCGGCCTGGTGCCCGCCTCCTCGCTCGACCGGTTGGTGGGGCGGGTTGCCGCGGTCGACCTTCAACGAGGGGCACTCGTACAAGTGGGCATGTGGAGCGACGAGCCTGCGTTGCTCGACGGTGAGGACCGCGTCGGCGCAGTGCTCGCTGCTGGCAACTTCCCTGCTGGCTTGCACCGGGGCGACGTGGCCGTCGCGGCCGGTATCGACTCGACCACAGCGACGACTCCCGTCCTGGTGCGTGTGATCGACAGCGCGGAGGGCGCCGACGGCCAACTGCTGGTGACGCTCGCGGTCCCCAGCGATCGCTCGATCGAGGTGGCACAACTGGCTGCCACCGACCGCCTGCTGCTGGTCGGTCGAGCAGAGGCGGGTGCGTCGTGATCATCGCGGTCACTTCCTGGCGCGGGTGGGGGGCGTCCACTCTGGCACTCGCCATCGCTCGGCACCTTTCGGCGCAGGGGCAGGACGCGTGGCTGATCGAAGCCGACCCCGCCGGTGGAGTACTGGCTGGTCGCGTGACGTTGGATCGCACGACCGTTGGAGGATTGGAACGAGTCGCTTTCCCGCCCGAACGCCGAGCAGCAGTCGAGTTGCTGCACGAGGTTGCGCATCACGCGGGCTCGTTGCACATCGTCACCGCTCCGCTCGACCCGTTCGGTGCCGGCCTGTGCCATCGCCCGCGGTTGCAGTGGCAGGACGCGCTCGCGGAACTGCCGGGAACGGTGGTGGTGGACATCGGCAGGTGGCGGGCCAACTCGGCTGCTTGGCCGTTGTTGCAGGTGGCCGACGAAATCGTGTGCGTGCTCGCACCAGAGGTCGGCGCCGCAGTGGCGACGCGCGAGTGGCAACAGGCCGACGGCCGTTCGGCACCCGGCGAGGTGGGTGTGCCGGCCGACCGCTTGCGCCTGGCCGTGGTGGACGTGCCAGGTGGTGTCGCCTTCCCACGGGCCGCGCTGCTCGCCGACCTCGGCGCAGAGTGCATCGGTTGGCTGCCGTGGGACGCATCGGATGTCGCCGCGGTGCATCGCCTGCGCGAGCCGCTTGCTCGTCGAGCCATGCGCAACTCGTACACGGCCGAAGTTGGCCGGCTGGTGGCCCGACTGGGCTCGCAGCTGGGCACAGAGACGATGGAACTGGTGACGTCATGACCGACGAAGAACTGGACCTGCTGGTCGTCGAGGTGCGACGTGCATACGGCGACCGCTTGCCGGTGCCAGGGCGCGACGAGTCCGCTGCCGAGCGCGAGCGACGGGAAGCACACACGCGGGAGGTGCTGGACCACGTGGTGGTCCCCGACCTCGACCGCACTCGCCTGCTGAACCGCATCGCACCGCTCACTGCAGAGGAGCACGCCGCGCTCGTGGAGCTGATCGTCTCGGAGATGTTCGGGCTGCCGCGACTTCTCACCGTGCTCCGCGACCCGCAGGTCACGGACGTCCTGGTTTTCGGTGCCGACCCTGTGCGCGTCGAGCGTTCGGACGGCACACGTCAGTTTCTCGCTCCTTTGGTCCGGCGCGACCGCGACCTCGAGCGCATCATCTACGACACCGCAACGATGCGGCGCCGACCGTTCAACCGTGAGAACCCGTTCGTCGACCTCGAGCTCGAGCCGGGGGTGCGGTTCCACGGCGAGGGCTTCGACGTGGTGCAACGTCCGCTCGTCACCATTCGCCGCGCCGCAGTGTTCGGCAGCGACCTCGACGCGTTGTGCGCGCGTGACATGTTGGAGGCGAGCGCAGTCGATCTGCTGCGCGCCGCGGTGGCTGCGGACATGACGATCGTCGTGTGCGGTCGCATGGGTAGTGGCAAGACGACCCTGCTACGCGGGCTGCTCCACGAAGTCGACAAGGACGACGTGATCGTCACCGTCGAGACCGACTTCGAACTCAACCTGGCGAACACCGGTCACCACCGGTTCGTGCATGCCTACCAGTCGCGGGTGCCGAGCACGAACGATGGCGCTGGCATCTCGTGCCACGACATGATGGTGCCGGCAGTGCGCACGCGTGCCGACTGGATCGTCGTCGGCGAGGTGCGTGGCGCGGAAGGCGGCGCGCTGGTGCAGGCGATGTCGATCGGGCAAGGCGCGATGGCGACCGTGCACGGTGGCTCCGCGAAGGACGGCGTTGAACGCCTCGCCGAGCTGATCGCCTACCACAACGGCATCGACCTGAAGATGGCTCGCTGGCAGGTGTACCGCAGCATCGATCTGGTGGTGCACGTGTCCGGCAACAACCACACCGGTCGCGCTGTCACCGAGATCGTCGCGCCAGGTGTGGAGGAGGACGGTGCACGCTTCGTGCTGCACCGTCTGTTCGCCAACCGCGCCGATGGCACCGACCGGCGTGCCCTGCCAGCGTCGGAGCCGCAGCGTTCGATGATGGATCGTCTACGAGCCGCGGCGCCCGACTTCTCGACTCACTGGTGGCACGGGCCGCAACCCGTACAGCGCAAGGCCGGGTGAAGCGATGGGTCCTTCCCCGGGTCTGATGGCCGCTGCCGTCATCGTGCTGTTGGCCGGCGCGCTGGCCGCAGTGCGGGCCGCGCTGCAGCCGCCGTACAAGGTGATGGCGTTTCGACCGCCAGCTCTCGTTGCTGCTGAACGCGCAGCGCTCCAACGTCGATCGGCACTTGCCGCCGCCGTCGGCGTGGTGGTGCTCTTGGCCACCGCTTGGCCGGTGCTGGCGCTGCTGGCTTTCGCGCTGGTCATGAGTTGGGGGCGGTTGTTGCACGACGATCGTGCCGACGAAGAGCGTCGGCGGGTGGAAGGCATTGCCAAGTGGCTGGAAGACCTGCGCGACACCCTGCGTGGGTCAGCGGTCGGCGCCGAGGAGGCGCTCGAGCAAGTGGCCACGCGACCGCCACAGTCGATCGCGACCGCGCTGGAGCTGTTCTCACGTCGGCGGCGAATGGGTTTTCGCACGGAGGACGCTCTGTCCGATCTCGCGGACGATCTCGCCCACCCGACCTCTGACTCGGCGATCGCTGCCATCAGCCTGGTCATCGGCGGTTCTGCGGGCGCAGGTCGTCTGCACACCACGGTGCAGGCTCTCGCCGCTGCGGCGCGCGACGAGGTGACGGCCCGCGAGCGCATCGACCGGACGCGAACGATCTACCGGTCGAGCATGAAGCGGCTGGTGATGATCGGCACCGCATTGGTGCTGTACCTGCGGTTCGTCGGCGGAGATCTGCTGGACCCCTACAGCACGCCCGTGGGCCAGGTCGTGTTGCTGCTACCGATCTCGTTGTGGGTCGGCTGCATCCTGTGGCTGCGTTCGCTGTGTCGTTACGAGCTTCCGGTGCGGCACGGCGTGGCCACCGCCCCTGCCGTCACGGTTCAGGGTGATCGGTCGTGAACCCGCTGCAGCTCGGTGCGTCCGTCGCACTCCTGGTCGCGAGTGCCCTCTGGGCTTTGGCGCGGTCCGTGCGCCGCGCCCCCATCTCGCTCGCAGCGGCGCGACGCCAGATGGTCGGCGCACCCGTGTCGGTGGGTGACAGCTTCGCCAGCGCGGCGGCGACATCCTGGGTGATGCGTCGTCATGGCGTCGGGTTGCGAGCTGCGCGACTGTCCGCCGCAGATGTCGCTACGCGCGCCGTTGGAGCAGCGGCGATGATGGGCGTCGCCGTGCTGGCCGCGATCGCCGGCCTGTTGGCAGCTGGCCTGCTGCCACTGTCGCCACTGTGGCTGGCGATGCCGGTGGTGACCGCGGCATTCGCCGGCTGGACGATGGTGCGCGACGCAGTGGCCAAGGGTGAGCGCGCGCAGGTGCAACTGCGACGAGCGGCGAACGACTTCGTGCAGCTCGTCGCAGTCGGGCTCACCACCGACCAGAGTGTCGAGGAGGCGGTGCGCTTCGCCGTCGGTGTCGGTGCCGGGCCAGGCTTCGAGTTGCTGCGGGAAGCGATGCTGGCAGCACCGCAGCGAGGCGTCCCACTGTGGGAGGCGCTCGACGACTTCGGGCAGTACTACGACGTTCGCGAACTGTCGGAATTCGCCGGCTCGCTCGAACGGCAGGGCCTGCAGGGCGTGTCGATCGGTGACACTGTCGCGGCGATGGCGACGGCGATGCGCGCCAAGGCGCTCGACCAGCTCGAGCGCGATGCGGACCGTGCGAACGCGAACCTCTCCGGCCCAACGGTGGGCTTCGTCGTCGCCACGATCGTCTTCTTGGCGTATCCACTCGCGCAGCGCATCAGCGAAGCGTTCGGGGGATAACCGGACAGGGCACCCCTGACGCGGTGCATTCAACAACAGAACAGCGAGAGAAACGGACAAGGCGGATGAACGAGCAACTTCTTCCACTGGCGGTGTGGGTGCAGGTCGCGTATGGCGACCTTCGTGAGCGTGCCATGCGAGCTTGGCGCGATCGTGCCGACGAGAGCGGTGTCGACGAGGCAGTCACCAAGATGGTGTGGCTCGCCGTCGGCATCGTGGTCGCGTTGGCGGCCACAGCCTTCTTCACGGCGAAGTTCAACCAGGCCAAGAGCAGTGTGCCGGACCCGGTTGCACCCTGAAGCTGACGATCGACCGTCGACCGACCGCGGGGCGGTCGACGTGTCGATCCAGATGCTCTTCGGCGCGATGACGCTGATCATGGTCATGCTGCTGATCTTCGAGGCGGTCGCCTATTGGCACGCGCGCAACGTCTACGACGAGGCCGCCGCCGAAGGTGTGCGCGTCGCTGCTGCCTTCGACGGATCATGCGAGGAGGGCATTGCCGTCGCCACCGACATGGTGCGCCGACATGCAGGGTCATGGTCGGAGGACCTCGTGGTGACGTGCTCATCCGGCCCGACTGTGGTGATGGTGGTGCAAGGTTCGTCGCCCGGAGTCCTCGGTGAGCCGCTCGGCGTGCGCGTGCGGGTCAGTGAGTCCGCGCCGAAGGAGCGCTGAGATGACACGTGCGACTTGGCGCGACGAGGACGGGGTCTCGACGCCCGTGGAGATGATGTACCTGCTCGTCTTCTGTCTGGTCGCTGTGCTCTTCATCGGCTTCCTCGGTCGGCTGCACGCGGCAGGTGTGGAGGTCACCAACGCCGCGCAGAACGCAGCGCGCGCCGCGTCGCTGACCAGTTCGCCGTCCGCCGGCCTGTCAGCGGCGCAATCCGCCGTGGCGACGACCGCCCTGGCGACGCACTG
>CAZREK010000138.1:0-6479 GCA_964598965.1 uncultured Bifidobacterium sp.
ACGACGACCGCAACCACCGAGGCGACACCGACCCGGTCGTCGAAGAGCGTCAGAACCGTGTCCATCCGTTGAGTCTTATCGTGGCGACACTCTGCCGTCGGTCACCTCGTTTCGATTTCGAATTCTGTGACGGGGACCTGGGGTGCGCGAACGGCGAAGCGACACGATTCGACGTACCGTGGTCAAGTGCCGCAGGACCGGGATGAGGGCTCGAACGTCGATCCTGGCGTCGACCCCGTGAACATCGGCGACTCTGGAGCGGATACCGCCATGGAGACCCCCACACCTGCGACGGCAGAGGTCGTGATGTCGGCGCCGATTCGGCGCTGGCCATTAGCGGTGGCCGTTCCTGCGGCCTTTGGCGTCGTGCTTGCATCCGTCGCGATCGGCAATCCCTGGGATCTCGTGGTGCTTGACGAGCACTTGCTTGCGATCGTCCTGCTGGGTGCGTCCGCATGCGGCGTTCTCGGTGTGGCGTTGCGCATGATCCGAGTTCGGCGGCGGTGGTGGTCTCCTGCCATCGGTGGCTTCGGGGCCCTCGCTCTGGTGGGCGCGATCGGAGCTTTCGCGCTCGCGGCGCTCATGGCCGTGGCCGCCAAGTTCTCGGAACCAATCGAGCAGCGGACGATGCGCGCCTCGGACAACCATGTCGTTGTCCTCACTTGGCGTGCCTACGGGATCGGGCCCGACTCTTCGTGCTTGTCGATCGACCTTCGCGACGGTGATGGCTTCTTCGCAACGCATCAACGGTCCATTTGCGTTCACCACGAGTCGAAGATCGAGGCGAGCCTGGTCGACGCCAACCATCTGGTGGTGCAACTCGACTACGAGGGGACCTGCGTTCTGACGATCGACTGGAAGCGCTTGTCGCTGGCCCCGCCGATGAACGCCACCGGCAAGTGTGAAGAACTTCGCGTCGGCTAGGGCCTGGTGCGTACAGCCGGGCCATCTGCGGAGACCGTTGTCGGGCACTAGCGTCGCCGTGCAGAGAGGTGGAACTCAATGAAGGTTGCTGGCGGCCTCCGTCGCGAGAGCGTCATGACCTGGGCGGGCCGGGGACTCGCGTCGGTCGCTCTCGCGGGTGGCGCGCAGTGGTGGAGTGCGACACAGAACTTCGCAGGCCTGTCCTACTGCCAGCAGCGTCACATCGTGGACTGTGATGTCCAGTTCTCGCCCGCCGTGAACCCGTCCGTGGCACCCTTCCTCCTCTGGCCGCTGACGGCGTTCGCGACCGTCGTGCTCTCAGTCGCGGCTGCCGCTGTCGCACCGGTGTCGCTTCGGCCGCGTCTGGTGTGGGCTGCGCTGGTTGGGTTTTCGGTGCTTCTGGCGCACAGGAACAACTTGATCTGGGCGTCCATCGTCACCGTCGGGGCAGTGGCGGTCGTGGCGTTCAGCAATCCTCGCCCGAAGGGTGGCGAAGTTCGTCGACGGCAAGAGGGATTGATTCGGTGGGTGCTTCCGGCTGCCGCCGTGGCGGCGTTGTTGGTGAGCGCCTTGCCGGCTTGGTGGGTCTGGAATGAAGCCAAGGACAACGAGCACATGGATCGGCTGCGTGAAGCGCCCATCATGTGCATCGACGCGGCACATCGAGTGCATCCGGAGGCGAAGTCGCTGTCCGTCTACATCGGGGACGAGTTCGGCGACGACCATGGCCTGGTCTTGGCAGAACTCTCCGACACGAGCGGGTTGTTGGTCTGGGTTCACTCCGGCGACGACGGATTCTGGGACTCGTGCACGATTCAGAAGGTGGATGTAATCAGTCAGTCGGTCGTGAGCGAGTATGTGACCACCCAGCCGTGGGAGCTGGTGACCCGGTACCCCTGACCGGCGTTGCCCAGCGCTGACCCAGCGCGCGGCGTCCCTCACGAACCTTCGTCGCCGCGGTGTCGCTGGACATCCGCGATAGGCCTCGTCCCCTGTCAGCTCAATTCGAAATCGAAACGAGGTGACAGGACGCGGGCGACGAGGCTCAGCCTGCCCGACCGCAGGCCAGCAACGTCAGGCGAGCAACCTCAGCTCAGCGACGTCAGGTGCGCCACGACGTCGGCCAGGGCGATGTCCGACTTCGAGCCGGTGCGGCGGTCCTTGACCTCCACCACACCGTCGGCCAGGCCGCGGCCGACGACGACGATGGTGGGGATGCCCACCAGCTCGGCGTCGTTGAACTTCACGCCGGGCGACACGCCCACGCGGTCGTCCAGCAGCACACGTAGCCCGGCGGCCTCGCACTCGGCGGCCAACGCTTCCGCGGCGGGCAGCTGAGGGTCGGTGGGCTTGCCCGTGGCGACGATGTGCACGTCGGCCGGCGACACCTCGCGCGGCCAGATCAGGCCCTTGTCGTCGCAGTTCAGCTCGGCCACGGCGGCCACCGCACGCGACACGCCGATGCCGTACGAACCCATCGTGACCACGCGGGTCTTGCCGTTCTCGTCCAGCACGGTGAGGCCCAACGCCTCGGCGTACTTGCGGCCCAGCTGGAAGATGTGGCCCATCTCGATACCACGGGCCATCTCCAGGGGCGACGAGCACACGGGGCAGGGGTCGCCGTCGTGCACCTCGGCCGCCTCGATGATGCCGTCGGGCGTGAAGTCGCGACCCATCACCAGGTCCTTCACGTGCTTGCCCGGCTGGTCGGCACCGGTGATCCAGCGGGTGCCGTCGACGATGCGCGGGTCCACCAGGTAGCGGATGCCCGACGCGTTCGACAGACCCAGCGCGCCCGGCCCGATGTAGCCCTTGGCTAGCGCGGGGTGCGCCTTGAAGTCGTCCTCGCTGAACGGCTCGATCTCTGCGGGCGACACCTGCGCCTCCAGGCGCTTCATGTCCACGTCGCGGTCGCCGGGCACGCCAATGGCCAGCGGGGTGAACGTGCCGTCCGGGTTCTTCAGCTTCACGACCAGGTTCTTCAGCGTGTCGGCCGCGGTCCACTCGCGATCCGCGCGCTGCAGATCGGCCCGCGCGTTGAACAGGTCGACCAGCGTCTGGATGGTGGGCGTGTCGGGGGTGTCGTGCACCTGAGCGGCGGGCAGACCGTCGAACGCAATCGCGGCCGGGGGAGCGACCTGCACGGCCTCGGTGTTGGCCGCGTAGTCGCACTTGGTGCAGCGGACGTAGGTGTCCTCGCCGATGGCCAGCGGCACCAGGAACTCTTCGCTGGCGGAACCGCCCATCGCGCCGCTCATCGCCGACACGATCACGAACGGGATGCCGAGCCGCTCGAACGTGCGCTGGTAGGCCACGCGGTGCTTGTCGTAGCTGGCCTGCAGACCCTCGTCGTCGATGTCGAAGCTGTACGAGTCCTTCATCACGAACTCGCGACCGCGCAGCAGGCCGGCGCGGGGGCGGGCTTCGTCGCGGTACTTGGTCTGGATCTGGTAGATGACCAGCGGCAGGTCCTTGTAGCTGCTGTACAGGTCCTTCACCAGGAGGGTGAACATCTCCTCGTGGGTGGGTGCCAGCAGGAAGTCGGCGCCCTTGCGGTCCTGCAGACGGAACAGGTTGTCGCCGTAGTCCGTCCAGCGGCCGGTGGCCTCGTAGGGCTCGCGCGGCAGCAGGGCGGGGAAGTGAACCTCCTGGAAACCCTCGCGGTCCATCTCCTCGCGCACGATGCGCTCGATGTTGCGCAGCACGATCCAGCCCAGCGGCAGCCAGGTGAACCCTCCCGGAGCGGCGCGGCGGATGTACCCGGCCCTCACGAGCAGTCGGTGGCTGGCCACCTCGGCGTCGGACGGGTCTTCACGCAGCGTCCGCAGGAACAGGGTCGACATTCTGAGCACGGACGGAGAATACCGGCCGCCCGGTATACTCGACCGGTCCTTTGAAGTTCGCTGAACTGAAGGCGTGGGCGGTCTCCGTCCACGCCTTTCTTACTCTTAGAGGGAGGTTTTCATGGCTGACAGCTCGCTCGACCGCATTCGCGCTCTCGTGTTGCCGATCGTGACCGACCTCAAACTCGACCTCTACGACCTCGAATTCCGTGGCGGCACCCTGCGCGTCACCATCGACACGCCTCCCGGCAGCGAGGGCGGGGTCACCCTCGACGAGATCTCGCTGGCCACTCGCCTCATCGGGCGCGACTTCGACCACCACGACCCGATCCCCGGCCACTACACGCTGGAGGTCACCAGCCCCGGGCTGGAGCGCAGCCTGCGCACCGCCGCCCACTTCCAGCGCGAGGTCGGCAAGACCATCAACGTGCGCCTGCGCGACACCGCCGGCGCCGACCGCCGCTTCCAGGGCGAGCTGATCGCCGCCGACGAGCGCACCTTCACCGTGCGGCTGGACGAACCGGCCGCCGACGGTGCCACCGAACGCACCGCCAGCTACGACCAGATCGACCGGGCGCGCACCGTCTTCGTGTGGGGCCCCACCGAAAAGCCGGGCAAGCCCGCCGCCAAGCCGGCGGCCAAGCCGGCCAAGGCCGCCGCCAAGCCGGCCGCCAAGGCTGCCAAGTCCACCAAGTCCGCCATGTCCCGAACGGAGGCCAAGTGAGCAACCTCGACATGTCCGAAGCGATCAAGATGCTCGCCAACGAGAAGAACATCTCTGTCGATGCGCTGCTGCACGTCCTCGCCGATGCGCTCGTGCTCGCCTACAAGCGCCGCCCCGGCGCCGCGCAAGAGGTCGAGGTCGCCATCGACCCGCAGACGATGGAGTTCAGCTTCACCGCCTACGACGTCAACGACGACGGCGAGTGGGTGAACCCGCGCGACGACACCCCCCGCAAGGAGGAGATGGGTCGCATCGCGGCGCAGACCTTCCGTCAGGTGATGAGCCAGAAGATCCGCGAGGCCGAGCGCGACCGCAAGTTCGAGGAGTATGCGAACCGCGAGGGCGACATCGTCACCGGCATCATCCAGCAGGCCGACGACCGCTACACCTTGCTCGACCTCGGTCGAGTCGAGTCGCTGCTGCCCAAGGCCGAGCAGGTGCCGTTCGAGCGCCCCACCCCCGGCGACCGCGTCAAGGCGTACATCGTCGAGGTGCGCAAGACCGCCAAGGGCCCGCAGATCGTCGTCAGCCGCACGCACCCGGGCCTCATCAAGCGTCTGTTCGAGCTGGAGGTTCCGGAGATCGCCGACGGCATCGTCGAGATCAAGGGTTGCGCTCGCGAGCCCGGCCACCGCACGAAGATCGCCGTCTGGAGCAACGACCACAACGTCGACCCCGTCGGCGCCTGCGTGGGTGCCCGTGGTGGCCGCGTGCGCATGGTCGTCAACGAGCTGCGCGGCGAGAAGATCGACATCGTCCCGTTCAGCGAGGACCTCAACGACTTCGTCGCCAAGGCGCTGTCGCCCGCCAAGGTCACCGCGGTGATCATCAGCGAGGACGGCACCCAGGCCGACGTCATCGTGCCCGACAACCAGCTCAGCCTGGCCATCGGCAAGGAGGGCCAGAACGCCCGCCTCGCCGCTCGCCTCACCGGCGTGCGCATCGACATCCGCGGCGAGACCGAGCCGGTGGGTGGCGACGACGACGCCGACTACGAAGAGGGCGAGTGGGTGGCCAACGCCGACACCGGCGCGATGGAATGGCACGCGGCCGACGGCACCGTGCTGACGCAGGAACAGTGGAACGCCCAGGCGGAAGCCGCGGGCGAGCAGGCAGCCGCCGAGGCTGCCGGCGAATCGGTTGCAGCGGAAGCCGCAACCACCGACGAGCCGGCCGAGGCGCCGGCTTCGGAAGGCGAGGCCGATGCCTGACCGCACGTGCATCGGGTGTCGCTCCACGCGGCCGCAGGCGCAGCTGGTTCGCTGCGCGCTCGGTCCGCGCGGCGCGACGGTCAGCCGCACCGCGCCCGGGCGTGGTGCGTGGCTGTGCTCACATGCGTGCTACCTCACGGCGGAGAAGCGCAAGGCGTTCGACCGCGCGTGGAAGGCGAGTGTGCCCACCGCAACGGTGCGCGCACTCGATGATCAGGTACGGATCGCGTTCGGTGGCAATACCGTTCGCATGGAAGAATTCTCGACGACGAAAGGCTGAAACGGGTTTTGGCGAAGAACATGCGCGTGCACGAGCTCGCGAAAGAGCTCGGAATGACGAATGCGGAGATGATGGCGCTCTGCGATCGCATGGGTGTTGGGGTGAAGAGTCACTCGTCGACGCTCATCGAAGCGCAGGCCGACCGTCTGCGTCGTCGCGCGGAAAAGGACGGCCTCACCCGTCCTGAGCAGCCCGA
Organism: uncultured Bifidobacterium sp.; assembly: GCA_964598965.1. Lineage (GTDB taxonomy): Bacteria > Actinomycetota > Acidimicrobiia > Acidimicrobiales > Ilumatobacteraceae > UBA668. Next base: position 6,179 of record CAZREK010000138.1, read on the forward strand.
AGAGCCCAAGCCGGTGAAGAAGAGCGCCAAGAAGGCTGCCACCGCCGAGCCCAAGGCCGCCGAGGGTGCGGACACCGCTGCAGAGACGGCCGAGAAGCCGGTCAAGAAGGCCGCTGCCAAGAAGGCTGCCGCCAAGCCGAAGGCCGACGCCGACGCTGCTGCGGCCGCACCTGCTGCTGCCCCGGCTCCGGTCGTGGAGGCTCCGGCCCCCGTGGTCGAAGCCCCGGCCCCGGTCGTCGAGGCTCCGGCCCCCGTGGTCGAGGCTCCCGCTCCGGTCGTGGAAGCCGAGGCTGCCCCCGCT
>CAZREK010000139.1:0-6454 GCA_964598965.1 uncultured Bifidobacterium sp.
CCGCGAACCGGTGTGGCGCTTCAGCGCGCGTTGGTGGGCGCGCCCGGTGCCCACTCGTCGCGCCCGCCCCTACCGCTGAACGACGTACCGCTGACGAATTACCGCTGCACTTCGCGCTCGCGGTGCGGCGTCGGCGACCACTTCGGGCCGGCAGTCGACTGCACCGACGACGCCAGCACGGTGCCGGTGAGATCGGCATCGACCGACACGTGACCGGCACCCATGCGGCGAGCGTGACGCATCGCGTCGGTGGCGCGGCGCACACCCGCGAGCACATCGATGACCGCGCCATCGGCCTGCGCGACGCCGATGGAGAACTCCAACGCGAGTGAGTGGTCGCCGATGTGGACCGGCTCGGCCAGCGCTGACTGCAGCGAAGCGGCCACCTGCCGACCACGGCCCAAGGTGGTGGACCGCATGAACACGGCGAACTGCTCGTACGCCATGCGCGACACCACGGCAGCGCCGACCAGTGACTGCACACGCTCGGCGACGATCACCGCAACGTGATCAGCGGCATCGTGCCCGAGGCGATCGCCGATGGAGGTCAACCCCGCGATCTCCAGCACCATCACGGTGCCGGTGCGGTCGCGAAGGTCGCCCTCCGACACTTCGTGGAGGAACGGCGCACGCCGCAGCAGGTCGGTGTCGTGGTCGTGCGATGCGAGCCACATCGCTTGCTGGTGGGCGCGCTCCAGCTCGCGCTGACCGGCAAGGTTGCGCAGCACCACCATCACCGCCGCGACCATCGGCCACAGTGCGACCGGTTCCACCTGCAACTCGCGATGACCGCCGACCACCAGCACCATCAGCACCGCGGGCGGCACCAACGAGGACAGGGCGACCATCATCGTCAGCCGCCCGGATGCCCGCGCGCGCCCGGTCATCACCGGCGGCGCGGGGCTGAGCGCCAACATCGCGGCCACGGCGAAGGCAGCGATTGACAGCTGGTAGGCGAAGTTGATGATGCGGTACTCGCCAGTGGGGTTCACCAAGTAGGCGACCAGCAGCGCGACGTCGCAGGCCGCGCCGGCCAACGAGGCGATGAACAGCGTCCACGATGTTCGCCGGTGCAGCATTCGCCCGGCGATGACCCGCGCGCTGAGCACCACCATGGCCAGGTCGCCGGCGGGGTACAGGGACTGGAACGCCCGATCCAGCTTGGGAAGCTCGGTGGAGTACGCGTACTTCTCGACGACCAGCAACCACAACACGGCATAGAGCGACAGGAACACCAGCACGCCGTCGGCAATGCCCGACAGGCGGCGCGTGTGCAGCCGCGGGTCGGCAAGTTCGGCGAGGCCGACGACGATCGGCAGGTAACCGACCGCGTACAGCAGCATTGGCACGATCTCCGGGATGGACTTCACGTGCAGGTCGTACAACAGCGTGTTGACGGTTGCCCCGGCCGCCCAGGACAGCGCCCCGAGACCGATCCATGTCCAGGGAGCACGGCGCGTGCGTGCCTGCAGTTGCGCGGCGCCCAGCAGCAGCAGCGCCGAGGCCCAGAGCGAGATGTCGTAACACAGGGAGAGCAGGTCGCCGTGCGCGAACGCACCGATGGCGCTCACTCCGACGATGGCAATGACGAACAGGACCGTGACGACGGGCAGACGCGACGAAGGTTGTGTGTCGTCCCGAGCAGATCCGCCGGGCGGGTCTGAAGACCTGCGTGCGCTCACAACGTTTCGTCGACCCCTGGTACTCGTCGCTGACACAGGTGGTGCCGGGCAGAAGTGTATCCCACCGGATGAGACGCCATCCGGGGGCGGCGCTACGGTGGCGCCCGTGGAAGTCACGACCGTCGCCGATGACCTCGTCGTCCTGCACGACGGGCTGCAGGTGCATCGCTTCGATGCGCTGCAGCCCGACCACGACTACACCTTCCATGGCCACGATGTGCACACGCTCGCGCGGCCGAACGGCCAGCTGCTGTGTCGTCTGGCCACGGTCAACGACGTGCACTTCGGCGAGGTCGAGTGTGGTCGCGTCGACGACAACCCCAACGGCCCCATCCAGCGTGCCGAGCCGGGTGAGCAGCCGTACCCCGAGACGATGAACCGTGCGGCGGTGGCGGAGATGCTGGCACTCGACCCCGACGCGGTGATCGTGAAGGGCGACCTGTCGCAGGATGGCCAACCCGAGGAGTTCGCCGCGTTCGAGGCGTGTTACCGCGATGCCTTCGGCCAGCGGCTGAAGGTGGTGCGCGGCAACCACGACGCGTACCGCGGGCAGAACGACTACGCGGGCGACCAATGGCTGGTGTTCCCCGGTGTCGCTGTCGCCCTGCTGGACACTGTGACCCCCACCATCACGACGGGCAACCTTCGCCCCGAGCAACTGGAGTGGTTGGAGACGCTCGCTGCGGAGAGCGACCGCCCGGTGATCGTCATGGGCCACCACCAGCAATGGATCGACGCCAGCGGCTCCGACCACCGCTCGGATGGCTACTTCGGCCTGCACCCCGACGCCAGCGAGGCGCTCAGTGACGTCGTCGCCCGGCAGCGCAACATCGTCGCCTACACAGCGGGCCACACCCACCGTCACCGCGTGCGCCGCATGCCGTGTGGTGCGCCCACGATCGAGATCGGCTGCGTGAAGGACTTCCCCGGCACCTGGGCCGAGTACCGCGTGTACGAGGGTGGCATCACCCAGGTCGTGCACCGCATCTCTCACCCCGCCGCACTGTCCTGGAGCGAACGCTGCCGGTACCTGTACCGCGACTTCGGTGTGGACTACCCCACCTACGCTCTTGGCACTCTGGAGGAACGATGCTGCAACATCCCGCTGCGGTGAGAGCCGCGTTCGACGAGGTCGGCCACACGCTGCTGCGCACGTTGCGCGCCATCACTGCGGACCAATGGGACCGACCGGGCGCGCTCGGCAACTGGACCACCCGCGAGCTGGCCGCGCACACGCTGCGGGCGTACATCACGATCGAGGGTTACATCGGCGCCGAGCCACGGGCCGACCGCATGATCGCCGACGCAGCCGAGTACTACACCGTGGCGTTGGCGGACCCGTCCGTGCACGCCGGTGTCGCGGCTCGCGGGCGCGAAGGTGGGCGCCAACTGATCGATCCGGTCGGTGAGGCGGAGTCCACCGTCGGTCGGGTCGCTGCGCTGGTCGCGGCCACCGCGAACGACGAGCCGGTGTCCACCTTCGCCGGCCAGATGACGTTGGTGGAGTACCTCGCAACGCGCGTCGTCGAGGCCGGGGTGCACACGCTGGACCTGCAACGCGCCACGGGTCAGTACCTGGAGCTGCACCCCGACACCAGCGCGGTGATCATCTCCGTGCTCAGCCAGTTGGCACCGGCGCCGGCGTTGATCCTGGCGCTCACTGGCCGCGCCGCGCTGCCGCCCGACTTCAACGTGCTCGGCTGACCGGACTACCCGACGCTGCGACGGCGCTGCCACACTGTGGCCCATGCCCCAGGCCCTGGAAGGACTCCGCGTCGTCGACCTGTCGACGGTGATCGCCGGACCGAACTGCGCGCGGTACCTCGCTGATTTCGGCGCGGACGTGATCAAGGTCGAGCGACCCGATGCAGGGGATTCGTTGCGCAACATGGCGTGGCGCGACCCGCGCGACGGCAGCGGCATGTGGTGGAAGTTGGTCAACCGCAACAAGCGCACCATCGCGCTCGACCTGAAGGACCCTCAGGATCTCGCCGTGTTGCGCGGTCTGCTCGACGAAGCCGACGTGCTGGTGGAGAACTTCCGCCCTGGCACGCTCGAGCGCCTTGGCCTCGGCCCCGACGTGCTGCATGCCAGCAACCCCAAGCTGGTGATCACTCGCGTCACCGGCTTCGGCCAGGACGGGCCGTACGCGGGCCGGCCCGGTTTCGCCACCATCGCCGAATCGATGTCCGGCCTTGCCGCGATCAGCGGCGAGCCAGGTGGCCAGCCGCTGCTGCCGGCGATCGCGCTCACCGACGAGATCACCGGCCTCGTGTCCGCGCTGGCCACGATGGTGGCGTTGCACAGTGGCGTCGGCCAGGTGGTGGACGTCAGCTTGATCGAGAGCCTGTTCCAGCTGATGAGCCCGCTGGTCACCCTCTACGGTCTCACCGGCGAGCAGCAGGGCCGCCTCGGCGCCGGCCTGCCCTACACGGTGCCACGCGGCACGTATCGCTGCAGCGACGACAAGTGGGTGGGCATCTCCGCCTCCAGCGACTCCGTCGCCGGTCGTGTCCTGAAACTGCTCGGTGTCGCCGACGACCCGCGCTTCACCACGTTCACCGACCGCATGGCCAACCGCGAGGCGTTGGAAGCGATGATGCGCGACTGGTGCGCGGCACGCACTCAGGCGGAGGTGCTCGACGCGTTCGCTGCGGCCGAGGCAGCGATCGGCCCGGTGATGGACATGGCGGACATCGCCGCCGACCCGCACTACCGCTTCCGCGAGGCGATCGTCAGCATCGAGGGCACACCCATGCAAGGTGTGCTCGCCAAGCTGAGCGCCACGCCCGGCGCGATCCGTTGGGTGGGCCGCTCACTCGACGCGGACGGTGACGACATTCGAGCCAAAGGATGGATCTCATGAGCACACCACTGCGCGCCTATGTCGCCGGACCACTGTTCGACGAAGGCGAGCGGCACTGGATCGAAACTGTCGACGCGCTGGTCGCGGCGGAGGGCTTCGTCACCTTCCTGCCCCATCGCGACAACCCGCCGAAGGACGAGTTCAACGTGCGCGCCATCTTCGACAACGACCGCGGCGCGATCGACGACTGCGACATCGTCGTCGCCAACCTCAACGGGATCATCACCGACGACGGCACCGCCTGGGAACTGGGATACGCATTCGCCAAGGGGAAGTACCTCGTCGGCCTGCACACCGACTGGCGACGGCGTTTCGATCACGAGGTCGTCAACCTGATGATGGAGTGTTCTCTGGATCGGTTGGTGCGTTCGCTGGACGAGCTGCGGGTGGTGCTGCGCGAGTTCGCCGCCGGTCGCGTGGCCTGAGGGCGACAGCTACCGTACGGCCGTGAGCGGTGGTGACACGGACCTGAGCCGACTGGGCGACCGAGCTCGGCTCGGCGCAGTCGTGTGCGGGCCGGTGGGCAGCGGCGTGTCCAGCGTCCTGCTGGCGGCGTGCACGCGCGAGCGCGCCGATGGTGGAACCGCACTGCACCTCACCGCAGACGCGGTCGAGCAGATGTTGGGGCGCAATCTGCCCGACGCGCTCGACGTGCTGCAGCGGCTGCGCCCCTCGCTGGTGGCCATCGACGACGCCGGCCAGCTCGCCACACCGGCGCTGCACTTGGTGACCACGCTGGTGACCAACACCGACATCCGTTTCGCAATCGGCGTGCAACCGGGCGGGGCGGGTGCAGGCGCGCTGGTCGCGCTGACCACTGCCGCACCGTTGACCGAGTTGGCGCTGCAACCTCTGCCGCCGCCGCTGGTCGGCGCGCTCTGCGCCGACATCCTCCGCGGCGCGGTGCACACCGCAACCGTCAATGAGATCTGCCGCCGCACGGCCGGTTGGCCGGGCCTGGTGACCGACCTCGTGCGCCACGCGCACGGCACCGGCATGCTGCGCGAGTCCAGCGGTCTGTTCCGCTTCATCGGTGATCCCGGTCTTGCGGAGGCAACCGTGCGACGGGTCGGCACCCTGCGAAGTGCGTTCGAGTCATCGGCTGTCCAGGCTCTCGAGCGGCTGGCGTTGGCGGACGGCGAGACGGCTCGGATGGCCGACCTGCCAGCGGCGTTGCGGGCCAGTCAGCTGGTGCACGAGACGAACGGGACGGTGCGTGTCGCGACACCGACGATCGCGGAGGCGCTCATCGCGACGACCCGATCGGATCGCCTCCGCACGCTCGCCGAGCAGCTGTTGCACGATCAACCCGATCGCGAGGAACCACTGCGCGTGCGGTGGCAATTGGCAGCAGGGCGCACACCTGCCCTCGGAGAGATCGCCGATGCGGCGCGAGCCGCTCGCGCGGCCGGTGACGTCTGGGGTGCGGTCCGGCTGGTTGCCGCCGCGGTGGAGGCCGGCGATCGGAGGCCGGACACGATGCTGCTGCGCGCCGACCTCGCACAGGAGACCGGTGACTGGGTGCTGGGTGCACATCTGCTCGGGCAGCTGATCGCCGATCCCGACCTCGACCCGGTGCAGCGCGGTCTGGCCGTCGCCGAGCTGTCGTCGGCCAAGCTGTGGGACCTCAACCAGCCCGAGGAAGCCATCGCGGTGTCGACCGCGATGCGCGACCTGGCCGCCGGCAGCGAATGGGAACCGACCGCATCGGCCGTGCTGGGAAGCGTGCTCGTCTACCACGGCAGGATCCGCGACGCGATTCCGCAACTGGAGCCAGCGGTACAGCACCGCGCCCATCCATCCTTGCTGGCGGCAGCCAGCACCGCGTTCGCACTGGCCGGGCGCTGCGACGAGGCGGTGGAGATCGCCGATCGCGCGATGAGCGTGCGGCACAGACTGCGCCAAC
>CAZREK010000140.1:0-6434 GCA_964598965.1 uncultured Bifidobacterium sp.
CGGCGCCACGATCCGGCAAGTTCGCGGAGTGCACCGTCAGCGCCTGCAACGTTGCCGCGCGCGTCATCGGCCGCAGCTCAGCCACGGGGCCCCGTTCCAAGAACCCCAGCGCCACCAGCGGCTGTGGGTCGTGGGCGAGGCGAGCGCCCAGCGCAGTGGCCGGCAGGAACCGGTCGCCGCCCACGAACCGGTCGTACTCCGGAGGGGTGCGGAGTTCCGCCAGCGTTCCTTGCTCACCCAACAGCGCCATCGCCCCTTCACGAACCATGAGCGGCCGGGCGTACTGCGTCACCGTTCGGGCGGCGACATCGATCATCGCCAGGTCGTCGGAGAGGTGTGTCCAACCTCGCAGCGCTGCGCCTGTGGCCAGCGTGCTCTTCCCGACGCCGGTCTGGCCGCACAGGACCACACACCCCGCCGGGCCACCGAACACGGCCGCGTGCAGGACGGAGCGCAGCGCGGCCGAGCGCCGGGCCTGGCCGTTCACCACTGCCGTCAGCAATGACATGGCCTCGCTCGCCGGCCATCCCTGCCCGCAGTCCTCCTCAGGTTGCCCTGGCCGCCGCAACCAGACGTCGAAGCGCTCCACGTCGTCGGCATCTGCGCGCAGGCACCTCGTCGCCATCACCGTATTGCGAGCAGTCTCGACCTCAGGGAGGTCGGCGAAGCACCACTCGAATGCCGTCCGTAATGCCGGGTCGTCTGACTCGAGCTCGAAGTCGAAGCCCCAGGCCCGACGCCCAACGGTCACGTGCAGCAGGAGATCGACAGGCGATAGACGAGATAGGTACAGGTGGGCGGCGCGACCAGCGTCGGGAACGTCACTGTGGTCGCCGTCATCGACGACGGGGTGACACACAGCAGCGCGGGGCCACCCGAGCCACTGCACGACTTCACGGCGACGGCGTCGACGATCGTGCAACCGGCGGTCGTGATCGTGACCGAGTTCGTGCCACAGGTCCACGAGACGGGCGGGGTGGAGCCACCGACCGAGCAGCCGGACGGCAAGCATGTACCCAGCGGGCTGCTGGTCATGCCCGACCCCGAGCACCCGGAGGCCGTCACCTGCAAGCAGCGAGTGACGGGTGTGCACCCGGCATGAGCGACACCGCTGGACAGCACCTGCGGCGCCACCCAGGCACCCGCGGCCGCTGCCCCGAGACCGGCACGCCGCAGGAACTCACGACGGTCGTGTGATGAGGTCATGCGCTTGCTCCCACCGGCAGAGCCGGGTCGCCGAGGATGGTCCAACCCATTTCGATGTCCACCACAGTACCCATGCCATCCGGTCCAGCCATGCTGCGTTCACACGGGCGATGTCGGCTGCATCACATCGAACTGCGCCGGTCTCGATGGCGGCGCCCAAAAGCGACACGAGCCCTTCGAAAGGTGCACTGTCACACACCGCTTGCACCTCGGCCGTCGTCACGTCGCGAGGCACGAGGTCGGGACCCATCCCGAGACGGATCAAGAACTCACGCAAGCTGGTGCTCATGACCCGACCTCGACCAGACCGAACGCGAGCAGTTGGTCGATGAGGGACCGCACGTCCTGCGCCACGACGTCACGGTCGAGGTTCGCCACCGTCCCGAGGCTCGCCACGACCTCACTCGCGATCTCCTCCATCGACTTCGGTGTGGCCAGCACTTTCCACACGAGGCCTGCCGAGCCGACCACACGTGTCGGGTGAGCAGGAGGAACGGCAGCGACGAGGAAGTGCTCGGTCGCTCGCCAGACCGCAGCAGGGTGGCGGCGGAAGCGGACCGAGCTCACCGGGGTTGCCCGGTATAGGTGGGAACGACGCGCTGCAGCAGCATCGCCAGCGCCTCGATGTCCGCGCGCGTGTCCGCGAGACCCGTCGCCAGCAGGCGTGGCGCGAGGCGCGCCACGTGTGCCGCCGCCGAGGCGTCGGCTGCCGGCGGCTCACCATCGATGTGGAGGCGAGTGATCGCCAGCACCAGGTCGGGCTCGTCGGTGGCCAGTGGAGCTGCGATGCGAGCCGTGCCGGCCAGCGCGTCGATGGCGACGCGATCGACCAACAGCGGCCGGCGCCCGCGACGCGACAGTTGGCGGTACGAACCACCGGACACTTCGTCGGGAGTCATCAGCTCCACCCCATCCGCGGTGACCACCGGTACGGCACGGAGCATGAACTCGCCGGCAGCGGGAGGACGCGCGCACGCGCCGAGGATGCGTGCCAGCCCATCCACCAGCACCGCCGGGTCCGGGGCCGCGGCGAGATACGAGCTGCCGTGTCGCAAGTTGGGCAGCGCTCGCGGCGCACGCGGCGCAGCCGGGATCGGGTGAAGCTCGACACCGAAGTCCACCAAACCGCCCGGCCGATCCACGGTCCACGGCGCGAAACGCTGAACGAGTTGCGCATCGTCACTGCCGACGCACACCTCGTCGCCTCCCAACGCGAGCACGAACGAATGCGGCCACACGGACCGCTCTGCACCGCCTCAAGCATTGGGCGGCGGTTGCAGGTGACGGTGACGGCGCGGCGGCAGATCTTCCGCGGGTGCCACGCGGGCGATGCCGAACTCGATCCAGGACTCGACCACCGGCAGCGTGTCCGCCGTGACGACCGCGACCGGCAACTCCACGACATCGGCGATGTCCGCCAACACGTCCGCCAACACGGACTCGCCGTCGAGGCATTGCCAGATGACCGCAGCAATCGGGTCGAGAACGTGAGCGCGAGGACCTCCGGGGCGGTGCACGACGAGTTCGTCCCCGACCTGCGCCCATGCGACACCGTCAGGGATGACCACCGAGTCGGTCAGGCCATCGCTCATTCGTGTGGAGGCTATCCGTCACGCACAGCTGCACGGGAGGCTGCCGCAACGCGGGCAACCTTGTGCGTAGCGCTGGATGGCATCGGTGAGGTCGATACCCATCTGGTTGGCCAGAGTTGCCACCCAGGCAATGACGTCGCCGAACTCGTGCACCTGCTGGTCGCGGTTGCCCTTGCGGACCGCCTGCGCGAGTTCGCCCACTTCCTCCGCCAACCACGCGACGGTGGCCGCCGTGCCGCGGGCGCGATCGCGCTCGCCGAACGTGCGCTCGATGACGTCCTGCAGCTGCGCGAGGTCCATCGGGTCAGAGCAACAGTTCTGCGATCTGCACCGCGTTGAGCGCGGCACCCTTGCGCAGGTTGTCGTTGCTGAGGAACAGCACCAGGCCCTTGCCGTCGTCCAGCGAGGTGTCCTGGCGAATGCGGCCGACGTACGAGGGGTCCTTGCCCGCGGCCTCGATGGGCGTGGGCACGTCGGACAGCTCGACGCCGGGCGCGGCGGCCAGCAGCTCCTTGGCGCGCTCCACACTGATGGCCGTGGAGAACTCGGCGTTGATGCTGAGCGAGTGACCGGTGAACACCGGCACGCGCACACACGTGCCGCTGACACGCAGGTTGGGGATGGCGAGGATCTTGCGGCTCTCGTTGCGCAGCTTCTGTTCCTCATCCGTCTCCAACGAGCCGTCGTCCACGTACTTGCCCGCATAGGGCAGCACGTTGAACGCAATCGGCTTGGCGAACTTGGTGGGCGCGGGGAACACCACAGCTTCGCCGTCGTACGCCAGCTCGCGAGCGCGATCCACGACCTCGCGGGCCTGCTTGTCCAGCTCATCGACACCGGCCAAACCGCCTCCGCTGACCGCCTGGTAGGTGGCGACGACGATACGCAGCAGGCCGGCCTCGTCGTGCAACGGCTTCAGCACCGGCATCGCGGCCATGGTGGTGCAGTTGGGGTTGGCGATGATGCCCTTGCGTGCGTTGGCGACCTCGCCGGGGTTGACCTCGCTGACGATCAGCGGCACCTCGGGGTCCATGCGCCACGCCGACGAGTTGTCGATGACGGTGACGCCGGCAGCGGCGAACTTGGGGGCGAGTTCCTTCGACGACGTCGCGCCGGCGGAGAACAGGGCCACATCGAGACCGCTGGGGTCCGCGGTCGAGGCGTCCTCCACGGTGATGTCCGTGCCCTTCCACGGCAGCGTGGTGCCCGCGCTGCGCGCAGACGCGAAGTAGCGGATCTCGGAAACCGGAAAGTTGCGCTCGGCGAGGATCGAGCGCATTGCTGCACCCACCTGACCGGTTGCGCCGACGACACCAATTCTCATGGCAACGAGGCTAACGGTGACCACTCGGCGGCCGACCGGAAATAACGCTCCAGCCTCCACGCAGAGCGGAACATCACTTCACGCGAGCGATGACCCACCAGTGGCTGGGGTGCACACCCACGTAGGTGCCTTCGTCGACGCCCAGCTTGAACGGGCGCCGACGCGGGTTGCGGTACAACTTCACCGACTCGACACGATCGCCAAGCACAGCGAGCACCTCCGGTGGCGCGATGCGGTTGGCCTGCCAGCCGAGGCGCGTCGCCAGACGCTGAGTCGCGAGACGCGGGCCGATCTTCGGCAGGCGCCACAGGCCACGGACGATCTTGCCCGCCGGCCACAGGAGGGCATCCATCGGTACCCAGGTGCGGTAGTTGAGTGCGATGTGACCGCCGGGCTTGGCGACACGCAACGCTTCGCGGGTGAGTGCGATCGCGTCGTCGTGGTGGCAGTGCTGGAAGGTGATGTAACTGAGGACCAGGTCTCCGGTGGCATCGGGCAGCGACAACGTGCGGCCGTCGGCGACGTGGCTGGTCTGCAGTGCCTCCGGCCGCCCGTATTGAGCAACGGTCTCGCGGCAACGCTCAAGAAACGCAGCGTCGAGGTCGCAGGCCACGACCTTGCGGAACATGCGCGTGAAACCGGCCGTCATGCGCCCGATACCACTGCCGATCTCGACGATCGTCTGCTGATCGATGCCCTCGTTGAGGCCGAACACCTCGAGGTACGGCACGGTCTCGCCGTCACCCGACCACACGAACTCGGCGAGCGTCAGCTCGGCGCCGCGCTTGTTGTTGAACACCCAGCCGGTGCTGCGCACGACGTCGTCCGCAGAAGGCTTCTGCTCGGTGGCCTTGCCCGCTTCCTTCCACGGGACGTGCTGACGACGCAAGCTCATTCCGGCGACGTTACTTCCGCTCGGGCAGGGGCGCGGAGTACGCGTGGCCCGAGTCGAGTCCGAACGCCGTGTGCAGCGCACGTGCGGCACGCTCGAGGTCGCTACCGGCGACCACCACGCTGATGCGGATGGTGCTGGTGGAGATCATCTCGATGTTCACGCCTTCCTCGGCGAGCGTGCGGAACATCTTGGCGGCGATGCCGGGGCTGGTCTTCATACCCGCGCCGACGAGGCTGATCTTGGCGATGTCGTCCTGCTGCTCCACGCCGCGGGCGTCGATCTCCTTGGCGACGCGCTGCACGATCTCACCGGCGGCAACGCGATCGGCCTTGGGCATCGTGAAGCTGATGTCGGTGGTGCCGTCGTGGCTGGTGTTCTGCACGATCATGTCGACGTTGACGTTCGCCGCCGCGAGGGGCTCGAACAGGGCGGCCGAGATACCGGGACGGTCCGGCACGGCGACGACGGTGACCTTCGACTCGCTGGTGTCGGTGACGACGCCGGAGATGATCGGATCTTCCATTTTCGGCTCCTGGGAGGTGACCCAAGTGCCCTGCTCCCAGGTGAAGCTGGAACGCACTTGGATGGGGACATTGTGGTTGCGGGCGAACTCGACGCTGCGCAGGGCCAGCACCTTGCTGCCCGCGCCGGCCATCTCCAGCATCTCGTCGAAGTTCACGTGGGCCAGCTTGCGCGCCTGCGGCACGATGCGCGGGTCGGCGGTGAACACTCCGGTGACGTCGGTGTAGATCTCGCAGCTGTCGGCGTCGAGCGCAGCGGCCAGCGCGACGGCGGTGGTGTCGCTGCCACCGCGGCCGAGGGTGGTGATCTCCTTGGCGGTGCTGACACCCTGGAAGCCGGCGACCACGCAGACCTTGCCCTGCGCCAGCGCTTCGCGCACGCGGTCTCCCTTGACCTCCAGGATCTTGGCCTTGGTGTGCACCGTGTCGGTGATGATGCCCACCTGGCTGCCGGTGAAGCTCATCGCTTCCACCCCGCGGTCGGCGAGAGCCATGCACAGCAACGCCATGCTGATGCGCTCGCCGGTGGTGAGCAGCATGTCCATCTCGCGACCGGGCTGCGTTCGGCTGACATCGTTGGCCAGCTTGATGAGGTTGTCGGTGCTCTTGCCCATCGCGCTCACCACCACCACGACATCGTTGCCGTGCCGCTTGGTGAACTCGATGTGCTCCGCGACGGCCCGCATGCGGTCGGGGTCGGCCACGGAGGTGCCGCCGTACTTCTGGACGATCAGTGCCACGGGGAGGAAAGGCTACCGACCCGTGCCCATGACCGCCCAGCCCGTTCCTGTGGCCTCTGTCCTCATGCGTTTGAAGGCTCGGCCGCAGCCAGTGCGCTTTCGGCTGCAAACGCTGCGGGGTCGGGGACGGTTTCGGGGGTTGAGTCCGCGTTGCGG
>CAZREK010000141.1:0-6343 GCA_964598965.1 uncultured Bifidobacterium sp.
GTCGGGGGGTCAGGCGAGCCAGATCTGGTGGGCTTCCACCACCTGGCCACCGCTGATGGTGACCAGGAACGGGAACTCACTCCAGGCGTAGCCCTCGGGCGCGTCGCTGGATGGTGGGTTGTCCAGCAGCAACGACAACAGCTCATCGGCGGGCACCGCGTAGTTCTGCCGATCCGCCGCGACCACCGTGGCCGACGCGAGAGCAGCGATCGGCGACGCGAGGTCGCGTGATGGATCGTCGATGGTCTGCAGCTGACCCTTGTTGTCGAAGGTGGCCTGCACCAGGTGGAAGGTGATCGTCGGTGCCGGTTCGCCGCTGTCGGCACCGGTGACAGTCGCCCAGTACTGGCCGTCGGGGAGGTCGCCCTGCGCAGGGACCTCTGCGGTGTGGTCGGGAACGGCGGGCACTGGTGCGCGGTCGTACGGATGCACCTTGCCCGGCCCGGGGTCGCTGCACGCAACCAGCGCAAGCGCCGCAACACCCACGAGTACCCCCCGCTTCACAGGCGCCTCAGTTTCACGCTGGTGACGCGGTGGTCCGCGCCCTTCTCGAACAGCAAGCTGGCGCGGCCCTTGGTGGGCGCGATGTTCTCCTTCAGGTTCTTGCCGTTGATGCCGTGCCAGATCATGCGCGCGGTCGCGGTGGCTTCCTCGCGGGTGAGGTGCGCGTAGTGGCGGAAGAAGCTGTCCGGGTTCTGGAACACGCTGTCGCACAGGCGCAAGAAGCGCTGCACGTAGTACTCCTCGATGTCGGCCTCGTCGGCGTCGATGTAGATCGAGAAGTCGAAGTAGTCGCTGACGAACTCGGTGACCGGCGTGCCGTCCACCGTGCCGCCGCCCACCTGCAGCACGTTGAGGCCTTCGATGATCAGAATGTCGGGGCGGTGCACCACGACCTCCTCACCCTCGACGATGTCGTACACCACGTGGCTGTACACCGGTGCACTGACCTCCGCCGCGCCGCTCTTCACGTCGCGCAGGAACTGCAGCAAGCGACGCGTGTCGTAGCTCTCGGGGAAGCCCTTGCGGTTCATGATGCCGCGCTCTTCCAACACCTGGTTGGGGTGCAGGAAGCCGTCGGTGGTGACGAGGTCGACTTTCGGGTGATCGGGCCAGCGGGCCAGCAGCGCTTGCAGGATGCGGGCGAACGTGCTCTTGCCCACGGCCACGCTGCCGGCGACACCGATCACGTACGGCACCTTCGGCGCCAGCGTGCCCAGGAACGCGGCCGAGGCCTTGTGCAGCTGCTGCGTCGCGGCCACATAGAGGTTCAACAAGCGCGTCAGCGGGAGGTAGATCGCCGCGACCTCGTCGAGGTCGATGCGGTCGTTGATGCCGCGCAACGACTCGAGGTCGGCCTCGCTGAGTGTCAGCGGTGTGGCAGCACGCAAGCGCGCCCACTGGTCGCGATCGAAGACGAGGTAGCGGCCGCTGGCAACGCTGTGGTCGGAAGGCGTCACACCGCAAACCCTACGCTGGCGATGTGAGCGAACCCCAACGTACGCGCACCCGCAAGCAGCTGGGGGCCTGGTACACACCGCCCTCCTTGGTGCAGGCGGTGGTGCGCGAGGCAGTGTTCGACGGGGCGGTCAGCGTGCTCGACCCGGCCTGCGGTGACGGGCGCTTCCTGCGCGCCACCGGGTTGCCCACACAGGTGGGCATCGACATCGACCCTGCCACCGCGGCGGCTGGCGGGTTCGAGTGCGCGGACTCGCTGACCCGCGACTGGGGCGACACGCGGTTCGACGTGGTGGTGGGCAACCCACCGTTCCTGAACCAACTGTCCGCGGCGACCACGCGAGGCGGTCGGTCGCGGTTCGGCGGCGGCCCCTACGCCGACGCCGCGGCCGAGTTCCTCGCGCTGGCGGTGCGGCTCGCGCGCCCGGGCGGGCGAGTGGGTCTGGTGTTGCCACAGTCGTTGTTGTCGGCGCGCGACGCGGCCGCGATTCGGGCAGAGGTCGACGACGCGGCCGCGCTGCGCTGGATGTGGTGGACCGACGAGGCGATGTTCGACGCATCGGTGCGCGTGTGGGCGGGTGTGTGGGAGGTCGGCGGCGCGCCGGGCGAAGTGCTCCGAGCGTTCGGCAACGACTTCCGCGCGTTGTCGACGATGCACATGCCCGCTTCATGGTCCGCGCTGATGGTGGGGTCCGCACCGGCCGCGCATGACGGGCCGGTTCTGGGTGACATCGCCCGCTTCACCGCCGACTTCCGCGACCAGTACTACGGGTTGGTGGGGGCGGTGGCCGATGACGTGGACGGGCCGCCATTGGTGACCAGCGGGTTGATCGACCCGGGCGTGTGCCACTGGGGCAGCCGGCCGGTGCGCTTCGCCAAGCAGACGTTCGCCGCACCGCGGGTGGCGGTTTCGAAGTTGTCGCCTGCACTGCAGCGCTGGGCCGGTGAACGGCTGGTCCCCAAGATCCTGATCGCCAACCAGACCAAGGTGATCGAGGCGGTGCACGACGTTCGTGGCGAGTGGCTACCGGGTGTACCCGTGATCACGTGCATCACCGATCAGCCGGCGCGCGTGATGGCCGTGCTGTCGTCCGCAGCGGCCAACGAGTGGGTGCACGCACATGCGGCCGGCAGCGGCCTGGGCGCCGGGACCGTGCGCCTCAACCCGCGTCTACTGGCGTCCATTCCGTTGCCGTGATCGGGAACAGGTGACGCCAGCGGCGGTGGTTCACCCATGCGCGCACGATCATCCACGCGCACTGCGCGCCCCACAGGCCGACGAGACCCATCTGCGGCCACAGCAGCGTCGCCACGAGGAGCGGCGCGATCCCGATCAGGTTGCGCACTGCCTGGCGGCCCAGCCAGCGTTCGTCCTGGGCGCCGATGAGTGCGCCGTCGAGTGCGAACGCGATCGCCCCGGGGAACTGCATCGCCGCGAGGATCAACAACCCGCCGACGAGACGCGACCGCACCGCACCGTCATCAGTGAACAGCGCTGGGGCGAACGGCGTGGCCATCGCCAACAACGCGGCAAGCCCCAACGCGCACCACAGCGACAGGCGGGTGCAGATGTCGCCGACGTCGCGTGCTTCGTCGCGGCGCTCGGCGCCGAGCGCGCCCGCGACCAACGACTGCGCAGGGATGGCAAGCGCATCGAGCACCAGCGCCAGGAACATGAACAGCTGGGTCAGCACTTGGTGCGCGGCCAACGTGGGCGTGTCCGTGCGGGCCGCCACGAACGTGGCCGAGTTCCACACCGCGTACATCGCCAGCGAACGCACCGCGTAGTGCACCCCACTGGCCAGCACCGGTTGCATGCGCAACCACGTGGGTCGTAGTCGCACGGTGTGTGGCCGCAGGATGCCGAGGAACGCGAGCGCCGCGCCCACCTGGACCACCACGGTGCTCCACGCGGAGCCGGCCACACCGAGGTCCAACACGTAGACGGCCAGGATCTCCAGCACCACGTTGACGACGTTGGCCACCAGCACGACGACGAGTGGACGGTGCAACTGGTTGACGCCGCGCATGACCCCGTGGCCGACGTAGGCGACGAGGATGAACGGCAGCCCCAGCGCGCTGATGCGCAGGTACTGCGATGCGTAGTGCAGCACGTCGCCACGCCCGCCCATCAGCCACGCGAGCGGGCGGGCGGTCAGGCTGAGCACTGCTGCCAACGGCACGCCGATGATCACTGCGAGGTGCAAGGCATTGGCGGCGATGCGCTGCGCTTCGGGGGCGTCGTCCTGCCCGTGCGCGAACGCGACGGCCGGGGTGATGCCGTACTCCAGCGACACCATCAGCCCCACCACCGTCAGCAGCACCGTGGACGCGATCGCCATGCCGGCCAACTGCGGCGTGCCCAGACGACCGACGATCGCGGTGTCGACCAGCACGTACAACGGCTCGATCGCCAATGTGCCGAGCGCGGGAATCGCCAGCCTGATGATCCTGCGTTGCCGCCCGTCGAAGCTCACGCCGCATGTTGGCACGACGAGCCGTGCTCGGACCCTTGGTATTGTCGGCCCGCGGCAGAAGGGCGGAGACATGGCGTTCGACGAAGTCCACCAGGAGGTCCTCCCGGAGCCACCGGGTCAGCGCCCTTCCGACGCGCCCGAGGGCTACGTCCCATACGGCACCGAGTCACCGGCTCGTCCGGTTTCGCGGATCTACGCAGTACTCGCCGTCCTGTGCGCGTTCCGAGCGATGCAAGCGGCATGCCAGTTGATCTACACCGCACAGATCCACGAGGACTCCGTTCCGATGTGGGAGCTGTATTCGTGGTTCGGTGCCACCTGTCTGCTGGTGCTGTACGGCGTCGCGGCCGCCGTGTATTGGCATGAGAGCCGAGGCGCGATCGTCTTCAGCGTTCTGGCAGACCTGTACGTGGCGGTAATGCTGACGCGAAGCTGGTTCGAGGTTCGGGACGGCACAGGGGCAAACGTTGCACTCGTCGCAATCCTGCTGCTCCCGCTGATCTCGCTGGGGCTCGCAGCACTCCTCCTCGGGTCAGGAGCAAGCCGAGCAAAGTGGCGAGCCAGGAGGGAAGCAATCCGGGGCAACCCATGGGGAGACGACCCATGGGACGACCTGTGAGGAATTCGCGGTCACCGGCGCCAGGGGGCTGAGGGCGAGACGCTGCCGGGGGCGGTCAGCACGTCGACACCGTCGTCGGTGACCAGGATGGTGTGCTCGAACTGGGCCGTGCGCTTGCCGTCGGCGGTGACCGCGGTCCAGTCGTCGTCGAACACCATCTTGTGCTGCCAGGTGCCCAAGGTGATCATCGGCTCGATCGTGAAGGTCATGCCCGGGCGCATGATCATCGAGGCGCGCTCGTCGTAGTAGTGCAGCACCTGGATGTCGGTGTGGAACTGCTCGCCGATGCCGTGGCCGATGAAGGCGCGCACGACACCCATCTTGAACTTCTTGGCGTGGTTCTCGATGGCGCGGCCGATGTCGCTGAGCGGGCGGCCGGGGCGTACGGCCTCGATGCCGTGCCACATGCACTCCTCGGCCACCTGCACCAGCTGGCGGCTGGCCGGGTCGACATCGCCGACGCAGAAGGTGGCGTTGGTGTCGCCGTGCACACCACCGACGTAGGCGGTGACGTCGAGGTTGACGATGTCGCCGTCCTCCAGCGGACGGCTGTCGGGGATGCCATGGCAGATGACCTCGTTGACCGAGGTGCACACGCTCTTGGGGTAGCCGTGGTAGTTCAGCGGGCTGGGGTAGGCACCGCGCTCGATGGTGGCCTCGTGCACGAACACGTCGATCTCGTCGGTGGTCATGCCCGGGCGCAGGATGCCGCCAGCCAGAGTGAGGATCTCGGAGGCGATGGCACCCGCGTGGCGCATGCGCTGGATGATGTCGGCCGACTTCACCCGCGGTTCGCTCCAGCGCTCCACATGGCCGTCCGCGGCGTAGGACGGGCGGACGATGTGGTCGGGCACCGAGCGCATGGGGCTGATGACCCCCTGCAGCACGCGACCCTCCAGCGGCTTGTGGCAGCGCTTGTACTTCCGGCCGCTGCCACACCAGCACGGCTCGTTCGCCTGAGGCGTCACGGAGGGCGGAGTGACCTGCACGGCGTGCAAGTGTACGGCGCTTGTGACAATGTGACGAAGGTCCCTGACCTTTACCCCACCTCTGTGATCGGATAATCGCCCATGGAAGAGCAGCCGCCCGTCATCCAAGTATTCCTGCTCGACGACCACGAAATCGTGCGTCGTGGGGTCCGTGAACTGCTCGAAGCCGAGACCGATATCGAGGTCGTCGGTGAAGCGTCCACGACCGAGGAAGCCACCCAACGCATTCCCGCGGTCAAGCCGCACGTCGCCGTGCTCGACGTCCGCCTGCCCGACGGCAGCGGTGTGGAGGTGTGCCGAGAGGTCCGCAGCCAGCTGCCCGGCCTCGCCTGCCTCATGCTCACGTCCTTCAGCGACGACGACGCGCTGTTCGAGGCGATCATGGCCGGTGCCAGTGGCTACGTGCTGAAGCAGATCCGCGGCAACGACCTCATCACGGCCATCCGCCGTGTCGCGCGTGGCGAGTCGCTGCTGGACCCCACGGTCACCACCAAGGTGCTGCACCGCCTGCGCAACCCGAGCGAGGAAGACGAGCGCCTCGCCAAGCTCACCCCGCAAGAGCGGCGCATTCTCGACCTCATCGCCGAGGGTGCCACCAACCGCCAGATCGGCACCGAGCTGCACCTCGCGGAGAAGACCGTGAAGAACTACGTCTCCAACATGCTGATGAAGCTGGGCATGAGCCGCCGCACCGAAGCCGCCGTCTTCGCGGTCAAGGCCGGCGTCGGCCGCGCCAGCTAGCTGCCGACGGGCACTTGCCACCGCACGGTGGTGCCGGCGCCTTCGCCGGAGGTCACCGT
>CAZREK010000142.1:0-6343 GCA_964598965.1 uncultured Bifidobacterium sp.
GGCGATTGCGTCGGCCATCTCTTTGCGGCCATGACCGATCGCGCAATACCACAGGCTGGCCATCCCGTCGACGACTGCTCGCCCGTCCGCGGTGTACAGCAGCGCGCCCTCGCCGCGCACGATGCGGATGAACGACTCGCGGGTCGGCTTGGCGAACGGGTGCAGGAAGGCGCCGGGCATCCTGGGAGCATAAGGGGCCACCGGGGTACGGTGGGGACATGAGCTGGACCGTGGAAGTGGCGATCGATCCGGCGTGGTTCGCAGTGAAGGGTGTGCTCGCAGAAGGCCCCTGTCCACCACCGGCGTCGGCCGTGTGGGCGCTGGGGTTGGGCACCAGTCGCGTGGGCCGCACCTCGGAGAAGAAGGGTGTGAAGCCCGAGCTACCGCTCGACGGCGATCCCGGAGTCTCGCGTCGGCACGCCGAGTTCGTGGTGGCCGGCGACAAGCTGTTCGTCGTCGACCGCTCCTCGGCCAACGGCACCTATGTGTTCGGCCCGGGCGAGAAGTACGGCGAGGAGACGCCGCCGATCAAGCCCGAGGTCGCTCGTGAACTGCACCACGACGACCGAGTGTTCCTCGGCGCGTGGTCGCGCCTCACGGTTCGCTGGTCGGAATGAGCCGGTAGATCACATAGTTCACGTTGCGCCACACCTCTTCGGCGAAGGGCGGCGCGATGAAGTCGCCGTTCTTGTCCTTCTCCGCCACGAACCAGTCGGCGAACGTGGGGACGGCCGAGATGTATGGCACCTGCACCGAGAGGCGATCGGTGAACAGCGTCATGGCGCGGGCCTTCTTGAACGCGATGACATCGTCGGGCTGCGTGAGCTCGCGCACCTTGTCGAACATCTCTTGTGCGGGCGGCCCGAACGGCCCGGAGGTGACCGGTTGCTCGCGGCTCTTCGTCGCCGCCTCCGCTGCCGTCTGGTAGCGCGGCCACTGGATCCACAGCAGCGGCAGCACCAGCACCAACGCGAAGATCGCTCGCGGTTTACGCGAGACCCGCCCGGCCAGATGTGCGATCTCGTGGATGCCTTGGGCGCCGACGAAGGTGAGCGCTGCCACAGCGGTGAACAGGTAGCGGCCGTAGGCGTGCACCGTGGTGAGCGCGGAGTAGAAGTGGGCAGCGAGGACCAGGAGAATCGCGACGTCGAGCGCGTCGTGGCGACTGAACATGCGTGCCAGGCCGACGACCACGAACACCAACCCGATGATCAGGATCAGCCATCCCAGCCTCGGGCGGTTGAACACCTCGACCCGGTCGCGGTTCCACAGGCCGAACTGGTCGGCGGCAGCACGAAGGTAGGTGGTGAGGCTCTCGCTGATGCGTGATCCACCCGAGCCCTTGTAGCTGGGCAGCATCTGGTAGGGCATCAGCACCTGCAGCACGCCCGTCACGACCGCGAACGCCGCGACACCCAGGCCGACGTCGCCCGCCGTCGACTTCAACGACTGCAAGGTGAGCGAGCGCGACATGCGATACCAGGCCGCGGCCGCGAGGAGTGCCACCATCACGGTGAGACCCTCTTGGCGGAAGGCGAAGGCCACGGCACCGAGTACGCCGAGCAGGACGACGTGGCGTCGGTCGAGCGTGTCGTTCGCGAACCATCGCGCGAACACGGCCAGGCACACGCCGACCACTGCGACGTAGGGGATGTCGGAGCCGACGTAGTTCGCCCACTTGATGAGCGGCAGGGAGATCATGAAGCACAGCGCACCGGCGAGCGCAGCCGAGTTGGACATGCGACGGCGCCCCATTGCGAACCAGGCTGCAGCGCCGACACCGAGCGCGAACGCCTCCGTCAGCTTGAAGGCGGCCACGCTACGACCGAACAACGCGCGGGGGATCAGCAACAACATGGCTGTGCCCCACGGGTACACCCGCGGGCTGAACTCCGGCCCGATGGACTTGTCGACGGTGAAGCGCGCGTCGTGGACGACGTCGCGGACCTTGAAGTGGAGGATGCCTTCGGACTGGCGCAGGTACAGCGCCCAGTCGTCACCCCACGAGTGACCCGGGATCAGCAGCAGGGCCGTCAGCAGCATGGCCAGCATGCCGACACCGAGCGGTAACCAGCGGTGAGTGAGCCGTCGCCAGTCGATCGGTGCCAGGTCGTCGTCGCCCATGGCGGCTTCGGCGCCTTCGGCGGCCTCGGCGGCCTCGGCGGCCTCGGCGTCGAGGGTGACGGCCTGCGCCTCGTGCTCAGTCATTCCGGGCACACTACCGGTCGCCGCCCACTGCCACCCGGCGCTACCGTCCGGGTCATGAGCGCTGTCACCGCGGGCATGGTCTGTGGCCACCACCACCTGTACTCGGCACTCGCCCGTGGCATGCCGGCTCCGCCGTACCAGCCGACGAGGTTCCGTGAGGTGCTCGAGCAGATCTGGTGGCGCCTCGACGTCGCACTGGACGAGGAGATGATCCGCTGGTCGGCGATGCTCGGCGCCGCCGAAGCGTTGATGTGCGGCACGACCGCGATCGTCGATCACCACGAGTCACCGGCCTGCATCGAGGGCAGCCTGTCGGTCATCGCCGACGCCTGCGCCGAGGTGGGCGTGCGCGCCAACCTCGCGTACGGCGTCACGGACCGTCACGGCCCGGAGGGTGCCCGCCGCGGCCTGGCGGAGAACGAACGCTTCCTGCGCGCCGGCGGGCGCGGCATGGTGGGCGTGCATGCCGCCTTCACGTGCGGCGACGACACGTTGCACGCTGCTGCCGGGCTGGCGCGCGACCTCGGTGTGGGCGTGCACATCCATGTTGCCGAGGGCCCCGACGATGTGACTGCGGGGGAGCGCCTGCAACCGCTGGCCCAGGACGACTGGTGGTTGGTGCACTGTGTGTTCCTGGACCGCGACCTGCCGGGCACCATCGCCCACAACCCGCGCAGCAACATGAACAACTCGGTGGGCTATGCAGCGCCCACAGCGCGGCCCAACCGCATCGTGCTGGGGACGGACGGCATCGGCGCCGACATGCTGGAGGAAGCGCGCCTGGCGTACGTGCGGTTGCGCGAGCACGACATCGCTCAGTCGCCGGACACCGTGTGGGGCTGGCTGGACAACGGGTACTCGCTGTTCCCCGAGGCCCGCCAGGATCGTGTCACCTGGAACTACGACCACGTCGACAGCGCATGGCACGTCGCGTTCACGCCGGGTGTCCGTGCGCTGGAGGTCGTGTCTGCCGATGGTGAGGTGCTGCTGCGCGACGGCCTGCCCACCCGCGTGGACATCGACGAAGTAAGGGCCAAGGCCGCCGAACAGGCGCGCCGGTTGTTCGCCCATCTGTAGCTCGGGCGCGCCGGCCTGCGCTCGCGTCGCGGTGGCCGTCTCCAGGTCCTCGCCGGCCGCTTCCTCGCTTCTGTGTCATGTCGGGATCACGGAACATGGACGTCGGCCCGCGACACAGAAGCGCAGAACCGGCAGTCGCGGGAGGTGGCGGAACTGGGGCCGTTCAAGAGTCGGACCGGTATGGCATCTGCTTGACAATTTGTACAACGACTAACGTGGCTGGCATGAGCACGCTCGCCGGTGTCCCGATGGCCGTCTACTTGCAGGATGCGCACCCCATCCGTGAAGGGATGGAGATCGCCAAGTACGCGGAGGCCAAGGGCTTCCACGCTGTGTGGCAGGCGGAGAGCCGCCTGGTGCGCGAGGCCACGGTGCCGATGGCCGCGTTCGCCAGCGTCACCGACCACATCAAGGTCGGCTCGGGCGTGGTCGACTGCTGGAGCCGCAACCCTGCCCGCCTGGCCGCCACGTTCAGCACGCTCGACGACCTCGCGCCCGGCCGCGTGATCCTCGGCATCGGCGCGTGGTGGGACCCGCTGGCCAAGAAGGTGGGCATCGACCGCGCCCGCCCGCTGACCGTGATGCGCGAGATCGTCACCGTCGTGCGTGCGCTGCTGCACAACGAGAACGTCACCTTCGACGGCCAGTACGTGCACCTCGACGGTGTCGAGTTGGACTACGTGTACCAAGAGCGCCGGCCGAAGGACGTGCCCATCTACATCGGCGCCACCGGCATGCAGATGATGGAGCTCACCGGCGAGATCGCCGACGGCGCCGTCCTGAACTACCTCGTCTCGCCCGACTACAACCAGCAGGCGATGGAGCACCTGTCCATCGGCGCGGCGAAGGCCGGTCGCAGCGTCGACGACATCGATCGTCCGCAACTGGTGGTGTGCAGCGTGCACGAGGACCGCAAGACCGCGCTCGACATGGCGCGCCTGATGGTCACCCAGTACCTCGGTCAGCAGCCGCACATCATGAAGGCCTCGGGCGTGCCGCAGAGCCTGCTGGACAAGGTGGGCGAGGTGCTCACCTGGCCGGCAACGCACGAGCAGGTGGAAGCCGCCAGCAAGCTGGTGCCCGACGAGATCGTGCAGATGCTGACCGCCAGCGGCACGCCGGCCGAAGCGCGAGCCAAGGTGCAGGAGTACGTGGACCACGGGGCGACCTGCCCGATCCTGTACCCATTGGGTGACGTGCACGCGATGATCGACGCGTTCGCGTCGTGACCCGCGCCGCAGCTACAACCAGCTGCGCTTCTTGAACACGCGGTACAGGCCGAAGCTCAGCGCCGCCATCATGCCCAACGCGAACGGGTAGCCGAGGCGCCAGTCCAGCTCGGGCATGTGCGCGAAGTTCATGCCGTAGATGCCGGCGATCAGCGTCGCGCCGAACACGATCGAGCCCCACGCGGTGAGCTGCTTCATCACCAGGTTCATCTGGTTGCTCATCACGGCGAGGTGCGCGTCGACCGCGTTGCCCACGAGTTCACGCAACTCGTCGACGATGTCGACCGCGCGCAGCAGCTTGTCGAACGTGTCGCGAATGACGACCAGCGCTTCGCCATCCACCCACTGCACCTCCTTGCGCAGAAGGGCAGAGAGCACCTCCCGCAAGGGGATGACCGCGCGGCGCAACTCCAGCAGCCGGCGGCGAATGGTGAACAGGTCGGACTGCACTTGGCGTTCGGTCTGCAACGACTCGCCGAAGATGCGGTCCTCGACGTCCTCGAGCTGGTCCTCCAGTGCATCGGTGGAGTCGAAATAGCCGTCGACCAGTTCCTCCACCACCGTGGCCAGTATCAGCCCCGCGTCGGCCTTGTCGCCCAGCCGCTCGACTCGGCCGCGGGCCACGGAGGGGTCCCACTCGCGCCCCTCGTCGTCGTGACGGCGAACGGACACGAACCAGCCGTCGCCGACGTACATGTCGATCTCGGCCAACTTCCCGCTGAACGCCACGACGTAGGCATGGTCGTCGAGGCGTTGCATCGTGGGGCGGGCGGCACGGCGGTGGGCCTCGTCGAATGTGCGGTCGCCCAGCCCGTACTCCGCGTCGAGCGAGTCGAGGTCCTGCTCGGTGGGGTCGACCACGTCGACCCAGGTGGTGCCGCCGTACCGGTGCCGCGTGATCACAGGGTGATCGTAGGCGTTGGGCTTCGCCGGACGCGGCCCGCCCACTACGCTGACAAGCCATGGGTCAACAGATCGCCGTCACCGAGAAGCCGAGCCCCAAGGCCGGCGTGCGCCGCTTCGAGGCCAACCGCAGCCTCACCGGCATGGGTCACGAGGTGTTCACCTCGGCGGCCGACGCGGTCGGTCCTCGCCCGGCAGCGAAGCTGGCCCGCGACCTGCTGGCCACCGGCGACGTCAGCGGTGTGCGCGTGTACGGCAACATGATCACGGTCGACATGAAGTCGGGCAGCAGTGGTGCTGGTCTGGATGCCGTCGTGCGCGACCTGTACCAGTACTGGAAGCCGGGCATGGAGCTGCCGGTGTTCGAGGACGTCGCCGCCGATGCTCCGGCCGCAGCGGCTGCCCCGTCGGGTGACGGCGGCGGTGCCAGCGGCGCAGAGGCCGCCTACCTGGCCCGCGTGCCGGCCGCACTGGTGGAGCGCAGCCGCGCCGCCCTGGCCAAGTGGAAGGCCAACCACTGATCGACCACTATCGTCTGCCCGGGCGACCTCGCTCTGGACGTGACGAACAGGTGTTCGATACACTGAGGTGATGGCACGTGGGGCCCTCGCCGACAACCTGAACGCGCTCGCCGCCTTGGTGGACAAGGGCGTGGTGGCGGGCGGGGTCGCAGGCGTGGTGGCCACCGATCGGGCGTTGCCGGTGCTGCCACAGTTGGCCGAGTTGTTGCCTTCGTTGCAGCGCGGCAGCACGGTGGCCTGCGAGGGCGTGGCCGGGGTGTCGTTGGCGCTGACGGTCGCTGCCGGCCCGGCCGCCGAAGGGGCCTGGGTGGGGGTCGCCGGTCTGCCCGGGCTGGTGGTGGCGGCCGCTGCGGAACTGGGCGTGCCCCCCGAGCGGTTGGTGTTGGTCAACGAACCCGGCCGGGC
>CAZREK010000143.1:0-6323 GCA_964598965.1 uncultured Bifidobacterium sp.
GGCGGCGCGGCCCTCGATGTCTTCGAGGTGGAGCCGTTGCCTGCGGACAGTCCGTTGTGGCAGATGGACAACGTGATCATCACCCCACACAGCGCGGGCAACACCGACCTTGCGGTCCAACGCACGATCGATCTGTTCACCGACAACCTCACCCGCTTCATCGCCGGTGAGGCAATGCGCAACGAACTGACCTGAACCTACACTCAGCAGCGTGACGGCGACGGGGGCAGGCGAGGTGATCGGCCGAGCGAGCGAGTTGTCGCTCGTGCAGACGCTGCTGTCCGTCGCGGACTCTGGCGGAGTTGCGTTCGTCGGCCCGGCCGGGGTCGGCAAGAGCCGGTTGGCGCACGCCACGCGGGAACTGGCCGAGGACGCTGGATTCGCCACCGTCGTTGCCACTGCGACGCCAGTGGCGGCCCGCATCACGCTCGGGGCACTCGCGCACCTGCTGCCGCCGGCCGGCGAACTGGCGACGGTTCACACCGACCTACAACCCACCCAGCTGCTGCAGGCAGCGCGCCACACATTGTCGGAGTTGGCCGAGGGTCGCCGCCTGTGCCTGCTGGTGGACGATGCGCACCATCTCGACTCGGTGTCAGCCCACCTGTTGCACCAGTTGGCGGCCTCGGGCGACGTGTTCATCGCGCTGACCGTGCGATCCGGTGAGCCGAGTGATCAGGCCGTCCCGGCCATGTGGAAGGACGGGCTGGTCGAGCGCGTCGACATCGGTCCGTTGGGCTTCGATGAGACAGCAGCGCTCGCGGCATCGGCGCTCGGCGGTGGAGTGCTCGACGCCGAGGCGAGCGGATGGCTGTGGCGCACCAGCGGCGGCAACGCCCTCTACGCCCGCGAGTTGGTCACCGGTGCAGCAGAACGCGGAGGCCTGTTGCGTCGCGGTGATCAGTGGCACCTCGCCGGCACCAGTGATCGAGTTTCTCCGCGGTTGGCCGAGCTGGTGGAGCAGCGTCTCGTGGGGCTCGCCGCCGAGCAGCGTCGCGCGCTCGATCTGGTGGCGCTGACCGAGCCGATCGGACTCGACCTCGCCCAGCAGATCGTCGGTAGTGAACCGTTGTTCCAGCTGGACGAACTCGGCCTGCTCACGGTCACGACTTCCGGCTACCGGGCCGAGTTGCGCCCCGGTCACCCGTTGTTCGGCGAGGCGCTGCGTCAGCAGCCGATGACGCTCCGCCGCCGCGCCGATCTGCAGGCGGTGATCGCCGCCGTCAACGCGCTCGGCGCGCGTCGTCGCGATGACCCGGTGCGCATCGCCGGCTGGCAACTCGCAGCGGGTGGCACGGCCGACGCCACCGTGTTGGCCCGCGCCGCGATCGCCGCTCAGCTCGGCTTCGACGACCACACCGCGGTCCGTTTGGCGACCACCGCGCTGGACCAACGGCCGCCGGACTCGACACTTCGTCGCGAACTGCACCTCGTGCTCGCCACATCGCTCGGCCGTCTCGGGCGCTTCGAGGAGGCCGACCCCCATCTGGCCGCCCTCGGGGCGGAAGCGGTCGACGACGCCCAGCGCGCCCGCGCCGCGCTGCGCCGCGTGATGGTGCTGGCCGAGGGCGCCGACGACACACCCGCGGCAGCGGCGGCCGGACAGGACGCGCTCAGTCAGCTGGCGGGCACGGATTGGGCCGGCGACATCGTCAGTGTGCTGGCCACGATGCAGGCTGACTTCGGTCGCATTCGCGACGCGTCGGCGACGCTGAGCGCCATGCCTTCGGCACCGTGGCCGCCACGCACCGAGTCCGCTCACCTGCTGGCCACCACCGCCGTCCTGCAGGGGCAGGGCCGCTGGAGCGCCTGCGCCGAGGCAGCCGTGCAGGGTTACAAGTTCCAGCTGGCGCACCCGGACGAGGACGCCACGTTCCACCCGATGTCCCAGTACATCTATCGCTTCACTGCGTTCACACGCGCCGGCCGCCTGCACGAGGCCTCAGCCGGATTGGGCGAGGTGCTCGCTGAGTTCATGCGCACACCACGTCCGGTGGGCGGAGTGGTCATTCGCTTGATGGCCGCCCGGGCCCTGATGGCGAGAGGCCTGTTCTGCCAGGCCGACGAACACCTCTCCGAGGCCAGCCAGCGGCTGACCCCGTCGCTACAGCCGTACCTGCATCGCTGGACCCGTTGCCTCGTCCAGACCTGTCGGGCCTGGAGCGGACGCGAGATCGACGACCCGCTGGACGACGTGCCCGCCGCGCCGCGCGCCGGGGTTGGGTTCGGCGGCTCGGATGTCATCATCGGGCGCGCCGTGTCGTTGCAGGCCCGGGGGCAACGCGCGCTCGCCGCGCGCGAGCTCCGCGCCGCGATCGACGCAGCCGAGGCCGACGCGGATCGCGGCAGCCTGCTGGACCTGCTCACCCACGCTTGCCTGCACCACGATGACCGTTCCGCCGCGCCTCGCCTACGCGAACTGACCGATGAGTTGGCTGACACAGCGTCCCCCTTGCTCGCCGTGCAAGGGCTGGTGGCGGCGGCCGCACTCAGCGGGTCGGCGACCGACTGGGCCGCTGCCGCGGCGAGATACTCGGACATCGGCATGCCGTACGAGGCTGCTACTGCGGTCGGTCGCGGTGCGAAGGTGGCAGCCGATTCCGATGACCCTCGTAAAGCCGTGGCCCTGACCAACGAGGCGCGCCGGTACCTCGGTCACTGCGAAGGCGGGATGATCCCCTCCCTGCAAGCCGGCGGGCCAGGCTCCACCCTGACCACCCGCGAGATGGACATCGCCAGACTCGTGGCCGCAGGGAAGTCCAGCAAGGACGTCGCGGCCGCGCTGGTTCTCAGCCCGCGCACGGTGGATAACCACCTGCAACGCATCTACGCCAAGCTCGGCGTCACCTCGCGTACCGAGCTCGCTGCCGCCCTCGACGCCGGCTGATTACTCAATCACACCGCATCGCCCCTGGTCAGGGCGATGACCAATGGCTCGCGAGATTGAGCAACGACTGCTCACGACATGAGCCGGCCGCTGGTTCACGATGGCGTCACCAACCACGTGAACAGGAGTTCCAACCAATGAAGTCCCGCACCCACCTCGCCGTCGCCGCCGTCGTCGGGCTCAGCCTGCTGGCCGCCTGCAGTGACGACAAGAAGGCCGACAGCCCGGACACCACCACCGCCGCTTCCGTCACTGCGCCCGCCAGCACCGAGCCGGCAAGCACTGACCCGGCCACCACCGCCGGTAGCGAGAGCGACATTCAGTACATCGACCCGATGACGCTGCTGACGCCGTGGGACGGCCAGCAGCTCGAGACCGTCGACCCCTCGATCGCTGACCAGATCACCTCGCAGTTGTCGGCCGATCCGACTCTGGCCGAGCATCTGATCGCGGTCGGTGCGATCACCACCACCGACGATGCCACCGGCGCGACCACCCTGGTGCTCTTCGCCGAGTTCGACGAGCCGGTGGACTCCATGGCCGCCGACATCTACTCGGGCATCACCTCCGGCGCGACCGACGTCGCCGACGTCACCTCCGGTGCTCACGAGGGCAAGGCCTTCGTGCAGGACGGAATGTATGGCTTCACCAGCGTGTTCGGCACGACTGTGGTGCTCGCCATGTCGGACAACGTCGATGCCATGCAGACGACGGTGGACAGCATGTTCGCCGCCAACCCGCAGCTGTGAGCCCGACCATGACGACGATCGAGGAGAACAACATGACCACTGCCCCGCTCACCCAAGTCGTGTGGCTGCTGCGCAACAAGGTGAACCCGTTCCCGGTGATGGCGAACCTGACCCTGGACGGGAACCGGATCAGCCTGACGCTGCCGCCTGCCGCCACCGAGACGTTCCACGGCTGGGTCGCCGAGCGGCTCGGTCGCACCAAGGAGGAACTGACCGCGGCCATGATGGGCGGCCAACCGGTGGAAGTGTTCACCACTGAGGACTGGACCGTCAGCTGGCCGAAGTCGTTCGCCGGCGCAGCGATGGAGATCACCGTCGGCGAGCACCAGTGGTTGGCCTGCTTGGCCTACCTCAGCGGTGGTGGCCTGCTGCAGACGATGAACCTGTTCACCGCCCGTGGCAGGGCCAAGGCCTGGAAGGCGGCCTTCGCCGCACTCGGCAAATGAGCGTTGTGAGGCCGACCACCCACCGATATGGTCGGCCTCACTTCCCCCAGTCGCAGCCTCCCGTCTCCTGGGGGTAGGTCATGTATCTCTGCTGGTCCGCGAAGGGCGGCAGCGGCACCACGGTGTTCGCCGCTGCGCTCGCGCTCGTCATGGGGCAGCGGCGCCCCACCGTGCTCGTCGATCTCGACGGCGACGCACCTGCCACCCTGGGCCTCGCCCAGCCGTCCGGGCCGGGCGTGGCCGAGTGGTTAGCCTCCCCGTCGGCCGACGCGTTGGCGCTGGCCAACCTCACGGTGCCGGTCACCGACGGGGTCGAGCTGTTGCATCGGGGCGGTCAACTGCCGGCGCGACCACGCTGGGCCGACCTGGCGCACTGCCTCGCTCAACTCGAACGCACCGTCGTCATCGACGCCGGCACGGGCATCCCGCCGCTGGAACTGCACCACGCCGCACAACAGCGGCTGCTGGTGCTGCGCCCGTGCTACCTGGCCGTGCGCCGCGCCGTCGCCAACGGGGTGCAGCCAACTGGTCTGGTGGTCGTGCACGAACCAGGTCGGGTGCTGACCGCACGCGAGCTGTCACGGGTGCTGAACGCCCCGCTGGTGGCGGAGGTCGACTACGACCCCAACGTCGCGCGTTGCGTCGATGCAGGCCTGTTGAGCACGCGGTTGCCACGCCCGCTCGCCGGTCAGGTGAGTCAGTCGTGGAGGGGGGCCGCATGATCGACCTCGTCGCCGAGCGCACGGCGCTGGGCGGGCTCGAGCGTTGGCTGGCCGACCCCACGGTGACGGAGGTGATGGTCAACGCCGGCTCGCAGATCTGGGTCGAGCAGGGCGGCCACACCACGCAGGTGGGCACCATGCGCGTGGGCACGTTGCTGGCCACCATCGAGCACGTGCTGGCGCCCATCGGCCGGCGCATCGATCGCACCCAGCCGATGGTCGATGCCCGCCTGGCCGACGGGTCGCGGGTGTGCGCGGTACTGCCCCCGATTGCCGTCGACGGGCCGTGCCTGGCCATCCGGCGCTTCTCCCCGCGGCAGCTCGGGCTCGCCGACTTCGCCGCTGCCGCGGTCGCCGATCTGTTGCGGCAGATCGTCCACCAACGGTGCAACGTGCTGGTCAGCGGGCCGACATCGTCCGGCAAGACCACGCTGCTGGGTGCGCTGGCAGCGCACATCGACCCGGCGTCACGGGTGATCACGCTGGAGGACGTCGCCGAGCTGCGCCTCCACCATCCGCACGTGGTCCGGCTGGAGACACGCCCGGCCACGCCCGACGGTGTCGGCGAGGTCGGTCTGGACCAACTGGTGCGCACCGCGTTGCGGCTGCGGCCGGACCGGTTGGTGGTGGGCGAGGTGCGCGGTGCGGAAGCGGTGCCGTTGTTGCAGGCGTTGCACACCGGGCACGACGGTTCGTTGGCCACCGTGCACGCCAACAGCGCGGCCGACGCGCTGGAGCGCCTCGCTGCGCTGGTGGTGCAGTCGGTGGGCAACTGGCCGGCCGAAGCCGTGCGCCGGCATGTGGAGGGCGCGATCGACATCGTGGTGCACCTGCATCGCAGCGCCACCGGGGCGCGCACGGTGCACGAGGTCGTGGAGGTCGGCGTCGGTACCGGCACCGCCTTCCGTGTCACCACGTTGGCCGTCTCCGACGCCGTGGTCGCAACACCAGCGCGCGGTCGTTCGTGGGTGTGTCGCTGATGAGCATGCTGATCATCGTCGCTGCGTTTGCTGCGGCTGCCGCGCTGCGGCCGCGGCTCGATCCACCGCGTACCGGCGCACCGACAGCGCGTCCGCGAGTGCCAGCTGCGCGCACTTCCCAGCTCGGTGCGGCCGACGACTGGGCGCGGGTGCTCGACCACCTGGCGGCCGAGGTGCGCACCGGCGCGTCGCTGGCCGGGGCCTTGGGGTCGCTGGCGCACGACGACGCCGTGATCGTGCATGCGCTGGTCACTGCGCACACTGTCGGCGGTCCGGTGGCCGCCACGCTCGATGGTGCCGGCAGCACCTTGCGCGAGCGCATCGCGCTACGGGCAGATGCACGCGCGCACAGCAGCGCGGCGCGGTTGAGCGCAGCGCTGCTGACAGCCTTGCCCGTGCTGTTCGCAGCTTGGATGGCCGCCACCAGCGCGTCGGTTCGCGCCGTGTGGGCGGCTCCGGTCGGCGTCGCCTGCGGAGGACTGGGCGTGGTGCTCAACTCCGCGGGCTGGGTCTGGATGCGTCGCATCATCCGGCGGGCA
>CAZREK010000144.1:0-6278 GCA_964598965.1 uncultured Bifidobacterium sp.
ACTGGTGAACGCCTCGATCAGCCCCGGGTCCTGCGCGAGGTGGGCGATGCAGCGCAGCTCGATCTGGTTGTAGTCGGCCACCAAGAGGGAGCACCCGGTACCGGGCACGAACGCCACACGGAACTGTCGACCCTCCTCGCTGCGCACCGGGATGTTGTGCAGGTTCGGCTGGTCGCTGGACAGACGGCCCGTGCGCGCCACGGTCTGGTTGAACGTCGCGTGAATGCGCCCGTCGGGCGCCACCTCGTTCAGCAGGCCTGTGCCGTACGTGCCGCGCAACTTCTCCACCTCGCGGTACTGCAGCAGCGGGTCGATGAACTCGGGCCACTGGTCGCGCAGCTTCTCCAACGTGGCCGCGTCGGTGGAGAAACCGGTCTTGGTCTTCTTCCCCGGCGCCAGCCCGCGCTCGGTGTACAGGATCTCGCGCAGCTGCACCGGCGAGTTGAGGTTGAACGGGCGACCGGCCACACGCACCAGCTCCGCGCCCAGGCGCTCCACGTCGGCGGTGAGCTTGTCGTTCAGCCGCTGCAACTCGGCGATGTCCACCGCGATGCCGACGTGCTCCATCTTCGCCAGCACCGCCACCAGCGGATTCTCGATCGTGCGGTACAGGTGCGCCATGCCCTGCTTGTCCAGCGAGTCCTCCAGCGCGGCGGACAGGTGGGCGACCGCCAGCGCTTCACGCGCGGCGATGCGGCGATCGTCCGGCCCGCCCCCGAAGTCCAGCTGGCCGGTGGCGGCCGCGTTGTCGTCGGGCAACTGGAACCGCGTGTAGCGCGCCAGCAGGTCGCGCAGCGCGTAACGAGTGTCCGCGGGGTCGATGAGATACGCCGCGATCTGCGTGTCCAGCCGTAAGCCAGGCGCCTCGCCCCCGTGGCCCAGCAGCCAGCGCATGAGCGCCTTCACGTTGTGACCGCGCCAACCCTGGTGCGCGCCCAGCGCCTCGATCACCTTCGGGTCCGCGGCCACGTGCGCGGGTAGCCACGCCACCTCGGCCGCGTCGGCATCGGTGACGATCGCCAGACCGTTGACCTCGCTGCGGCCCGGTTCGCCGGACCACGCGGCGATGACGTCCAGCACGGTGGAGGTGGTGATCAGGCCCACCGCGTCGTCGACGCGAGCGAAGTCGGTGATCTCCGCTTCCAGCACCTCGCCGGCGGACGAGCCGCCGCTGCTGGGACCGGCGCTGACACCCATCACCCCGAGCGCCTCGTACATGCGGTCGTACAGCGCACGGAACTCGAGGAAGTCGAACAGCCGCTTCACCTCTGCGTCGTTCGGCTGCACGGTCAGCGAACTCGCATCCAGCTCCACCGGGGCGTCCTTGCGCACCGTCATCATCATCAGGTTGTGACGAGCGCGCTGCTCGTGCTCGATCAGCGAGGCGCTCAGCTTGGGCGTCTGCTCGCCGGCGTGTTCGAAGATGCCGTCCAGGCTGCCGTACTGGTTCAGCAGCTTCGCCGCGGTCTTCTCCCCCACACCCGGAATGCCTTCCAGGTTGTCGCTGGGATCGCCACGCAGCGCGGCGTACTGCGGGTACAGCGCGGGCGTGACACCGGTCTTCTCCTGAATACCCGCCTCGTCGTACAGCGCGTAGTCGCTGACGCCGCGCTTGTTGTACAACACCTTCACGTGCGGATCGCTGACCAGTTGGTAGCTGTCGCGGTCACCGGTGACGATGACGACGTCGTGCCCCTCGGCGACGGCCTTGGTGGTGAGCGTGGCGATCAGGTCGTCGGCCTCCCACCCGGCCGCCTCGTAGGTGACGATGTTCAGCGCGCTGAGCACCTCGCGCACCAGCCCCATCTGCTGGCGCAGGATGTCGGGCGCGGCCTCGCGCTGCGCCTTGTAGTTCGGGTCGGCCTCGTGGCGGAAGGTGGGCTCGGGCCGGTCGAAGGCGACCGCGATGCCGTCGGGCTGCTGGTCCTTCACCATGTAGGCGAGCATCGAGGTGAACCCGAAGACCGCGTTGGTGACCTGCCCCGAGGCGGTGGCCATGTCCGTGGGCAGAGCGAAGAACGCACGGTAGGTGAGCGAGTTGCCGTCGAGGAGCAGGATCTTCATCGTGGCGCCGACTCTAGGCGCGTGGGTCCGGTGGCCGGGTTGTGCGTGGGTCCGGTGGCGGGTCCTGCCGGGGGCAGATCCTCCCGCTGCGCCTTGCGGCTTGCGGGCCCCTCCTTCCCCCCGTCACCCGCCACCTGGCGCAGGGCCCTCCGGCCGAGCACGTCTGCGCCCGGTCACCTCGTTTCGATTTCGAATCCGCGCCGTGCCAGTTCTCGCTGGTCACCTCGTTTCGATTTCGAATTGGCGGCCTCTGTTCGCCGAAGTCGAAATCGAAATCGGAACGAGGTGAACGGCGGCAGGCGTGTGGGTGCGGCGGCCACGCTGCGCCGGCCAGCCCAGGGCGACCGCGCTACGGGCGCAGGGTGCCGGCCAGGATGCGGTCGGCGACGTCGCGCATGCGGGAGCGCTCGCTCATCGCGGTGCGCTGGATGAAGGTGAACGCATCGCCTTCTTTCATGCCGCACTCGTCGATCAGCACGCCCTTGGCGCGGTCGACGATCTTGCGCGACTCGAGCTGCTCGCCCAGGGCGTCGACTTCGCCGCTGAGCTGCTGCAGCTCGCGGAAGCGGCCGATGGCGACCTCGATCGCGGGGATCAGATCGCTCTTCTGGTACGGCTTCACCAGGTACGCCAGCGCGCCGGCGTCGCGAGCGTCTTCCACGACCTCGCGCTGGCTGAAGGCGGTCAGCATCAGCACACCGCAGATCTTCTCCGCGCTGATGATGCGGGCCGCGTCGAGACCGTCCATGTGCGGCATCTTGATGTCGAGGATGGCCAGGTCGGGCTTCAGCTCGCGCACCAGGTCGACGGCGTGGTCGCCGCGGCCGGTCTCGCCGACCACGTCGTAGCCTTCCTCCTCCAACGTCTCGCGCAGGTCGAGACGGATGATGGCTTCATCTTCGGCGATCACCACACGGATGGTCATGCGGCCATTCTGGCAGGCGGAGCGCCGCTGACCCGCAAGAAACCGGTCACATCCGGTCCAGCAACTCGTCCTGACGCTGCTCCAACTGGCGGATCTCGGCCACTACGTACAGCCGGTGACGCTGCATGGCCTCCTCGTCCTCGCCTTCCGGCAGGGCCAGCAGCTGCTCGCCGATGACGTCCAGTTCCTCGCGGCGAGCACGCAGGCGGCGGCTGACGCGGCGCAGTTGCCACCTGACCAGTGCGGAAGACATGGCCACGAGTGTACGAAGCGGCACAATGGGCGGCGTGTACGACGAGTGGGGAATTGCGCACGGCTATCACGATGTGGAGGGCGAGTGGCATGACACCCCACCTTCGACACATGCGGCATTGCGCGAGCTGTTGGCCGACGCCCCACCCGCGGACCCGCTGTGGTTCGTCAACGAGGGCAGCGAGCACTGGCTGCAATCCCGCTGTCACCTGACCTTGGAGGACGGCAGCGACCTCGGTGACGTCGATCGCGTCGCTCCCGACCTGCCATGCGGGTACCACCACCTGACACCGCTGGACGGCGGCCCGGTCACCAAGCTCGTCATCGCACCGCAGCGTTGCCCGGCTGCACCCCGCGGCTGGGGTGTGGCCGCGCAGGTGTACTCGCTGTGGCGCCGCGACGGCTGGGGCATCGGCGACATGCGCGACGTAGAGGAGCTGGGCCAGCGCGTCGCAGCACTCGGCGGCGCGGCCGTCCTGCTCAGCCCGCTCCACGCACCAGCGCCCACCATGCCGCAGGAGGCCAGCCCCTACTACCCCAGCTCGCGACGCTGGCTGAACCCACTGCTCATCCCGATGACCGGCGAGACACCCGGCGGCCTCGCCAACGACGCGGGCTCGCTGATCGACCGCGACCGCGTGTGGGCGGTCAAGCGCCAGACGCTCTCCATGCGCTTCGAGCGCGAGAGCCGCGACACCGCCTGGCGCAGCTGGGCGCGCGCCGAAGGACCCGAGCTGTGGCGCTTCGCCACCTGGTGCGCGCTGGCCGATCGCCACGGCGCCAACTGGCAGGAGTGGCCCACCGACTTGCGCCACCCAGCGTCGACTGCAGTGGCAGATCTGCCGCTGTACGACCACGACTTCGCCCACGCCTGCGAGTTCCACGCGTGGTTGCAGTACCTCACCCACAGCGAATTGCGCCGCACCGCAGCGGGTGCAGGCGTGGCGCTCATCGCCGACCTCGCTGTGGGCAGTTCACCCGACGGCGCCGACGCATGGCTGCACCAGGACCTCATGGCGGTCGGCGCGCGCATCGGCGCTCCGCCCGACCCGTTCAACGCCGACGGCCAGGACTGGGGGCTCCCGCCGTTCGTGCCCTCTCGCCTGCGCGCTGCCCACTACGCCCCATTCATCGCGATGGTGCGCTCGGCGTGCACAGGTATGGGCGGTCTGCGCATCGACCACGTGATGGGCATGTTCCGCCAGTTCTGGGTGCCCGCCGGCGGCTCGCCCGCCGATGGTGCCTACGTGCGCATGCCCGCCGACGAACTGCTGGCGATCATCCG
Source organism: uncultured Bifidobacterium sp. (assembly GCA_964598965.1). Taxonomy (GTDB): domain Bacteria; phylum Actinomycetota; class Acidimicrobiia; order Acidimicrobiales; family Ilumatobacteraceae; genus UBA668. The sequence goes on from CAZREK010000144.1 coordinate 4,527, forward strand.
TCTGGAGGCTGCCCGCGCCGGCGCCTTCGTGGTCGGTGAGGATCTCGGCACCGTGCAGATGGGCGTCCGCGAGACCATGGCGGAGGGCAACATCCTCGGCACCAAAGTGTGGTGGTTCGACCCCAAGCCCGAGCAGTGGCCCGCCAACAATCTGGCGACCATCACCACCCACGACCTCCCCACGATCGCGGGCGTGTGGGCCGGCACCGACGGTTCAGCCGAGATGCACAGCGAGCTGCGCGAAGCCGTTCCGTCAGCTGCGTCGGCGCACGAGGCTGCCACCGAGTTGCACACGCAGGTGGCGGGGGGCGGCTGCGTGCTGACGCTGGCCTCGGTGGACGATCTCGCCGGATGCGTCGACCGGCCGAACCTGCCTGGCACCATCGGCGGAGCCAACTGGCGACGGCGCATGCCCGCCAGCAGCGAAGCGATCCTCGACGACCAGCCGGGTCGCTCGATCATCGAGGCGCTGCGGAACGCCACGCGCTGACGCACCCCCTTACAAGTGCGGCATCACTTCCGCGGCGATCAGATCGAGGTGCTCCAGATCCGACAGGTCCAGCACCTGCAGATACGCACGCTGCGCACCCAAGGCCTTCCACTGCTGCAAGCGCTCGACCGCCTCGGCGGGCGTGCCGCAGACGCCGTTGGTCTTCAGCTCATCGACCTCGCGGCCGATGGCAGCAGCACGGCGGGCCACCTCCGCGTCGTCGCGGCCGACGCACACCACGAGCGCGGCGCTGAACACCATCGACCCCGGGTCGCGGCCGATGCTCTCGCACGCTGCCGACACTCGCTGGCGCTGGGTGGTGAAGCCGTCCTGCGACATGAACGGGGTGTTGAACTCGGCTGCGTACTTGGCAGCCAGCGCGGGCGTGCGCTTGGCGCCACCGCCACCGATCACGATCGGCAGCGGACGCTGCACCGGCTTGGGCAGCGCGGGCGACTTCTCGATGTCGTAGTGCTTGCCGTGGAAGTCGTACAGCTCGCCCTCGGGCGTGTTCCACATGCCCGTCACGATCTCCAACTGTTCCGCCAGCCGATCGAACCGCTCACCCAGCGCGGGGAACGGGATGGCGTGCGCCTTGTGCTCGGCATCGAACCAGCCGGCCCCCAAGCCCAACTCCAGACGGCCGTTGGACATCGCATCGACGTTGGCCACCGAGATCGCCAGCACACCGGGGTGGCGGAACGTCGCGGAGGTCACCAACGTGCCCAGGCGGATGTTGCTGGTCTCGCGGGCGATGCCGGCCAAGGTGACGTACGAGTCGGACGGACCGGGAACGCCGGAGGCCTGGCCCATGCGCAGGTAGTGGTCGCTGCGGAAGAAGGCGTCGAAGCCGAGGTGCTCCGCGCGCTGGGCGACGGCGAGAAGGTCGAAGTAGCTGGCGCCCTGCTGGGGCTCGGTGAAGATACGCAGTTTCACGAGCGCACCCTAACGCCGGCCGGGCGGCCGAATCAGAAGAACGTGGTCGGCGGTACGCCGGTGGCGAACTCGTCGTTGAACCACGAGGTGTACACCGTGTCCGTGGTGTTGCACAGATGGCTGCCACCGGTGCGCAGGTCGCGCCAGAACGCCTCGATCGGGTGGGTGGTCCACACCGACGCAGAACCAGCACGCGACAGCAGCTTGTCCACCGAGCCGAGCACACGCTGAGCGGCGCGAGCCTGGTTGCGGCGGAACAACAGGCGGTCCGAGTTGGTGAACTTCTCGCCGCGCTTGGCGCGCTCGATCCAGTCGCCCATCATCAC
>CAZREK010000145.1:0-6257 GCA_964598965.1 uncultured Bifidobacterium sp.
CCTCGTTGATGTACGGCACCGACATCCTCTCGCCACAACAGCGCGACGTGGAGGCCGTGATCAATGGGCGCAGCACGATGAAGTTCTTCGTCGACGAGTACCGCTGCCCCGCGCATGCGGCCGACATCGCTGCGGCGATCGTTCGCCTGGCCGACATGCCGCACATCACCGGGCCGCTGCACATCGCCGGCCCGCGGCCCGTCAGCCGCGCCGAGTTGGCCCAGGCGTTCGCAACCCAGCTCGGTGGCCGGGGCGCACACGTGCCCACGGCCAGCCTGGCCGACAGCGGCCTTGACCGCCCTGGCCACCTCGTTCTCGACGTGTCACGCGCGGCCGCCTTGGGTCTTGCGTGCCGCGACCTCAGAACCGCGCTGCCGTGAAGCCGGTCAGGCGCCGGACATCGTCACGTCGCGGATCACCAGGCTGACACCGGCCGCGCGCATGGGCAGCCAGTCGACATCGCCGCCGACCTCCACGACGTCGTGCAGCATCTTCTGCAGTGTGGAGGCGATCGTGAACTCGCGGATCGGCGCGCCGAGGGTGCCGTTGGTGATGGTGAGGCCGGCGGCACCCACGGAGAAGTCGCCACTGATCGGGTTGACGCCCGAGTGCAGACCCTGTGCCTCCTGGATCAGCACACCGTCGGCAACATCGGCGATCAGCGCGGCCTGGTCGCGGGTGCCCGGTTGCAGCTGCAGCGCGAGGCAGCCGACACCGGGCGTGCCCTTGAACCCGCCGCGCACGGCGTTGCCGGTACTGACCGCACCGACGCGCCGCGCACTGTACGAGTTGTGCACGAACTGGCGCAGCACGCCACCCTCGATGAGGACGTTGCGACGGGCTGCCAGGCCCTCGCCGTCGAGATCGGTGGCGGTGTAGGCCAGCGGGTTGGTGGGGTCGTCGACCAGGGTGATCAGCGGATTGGCCACCGAGTCGCCCAGGCGATCCTTGAACAGGCTGCGCCCCTTGGCCACGGCCTCGCCGTTCAGCGTGCTGCTGATGACACCCAGGAAGGCTGCGGTGACGAACGGGTCGAGCACCACGGTGACGCGCTTGCTGGCCGGCTTGGTGGCACCGAGCAGGCGGGTGGCGCGGTCCGCCGCGTCGCGCGACGCCTTGGCGATGTCGAAGTCGGCCGGGCTGCGGCCGACGGTGAAGCCGAAGCCCGTCTGTGTCTCGTCGCCGTCGTCGGCAAAGGCGCCGACGGACAGATAGCAGCCGTTCTCGCGGCCGTGGCGGCGAATGCCGGTGGTGGTGGCAACGGCCATCTCCATCGCCGCGTCGGCGTAGTTGGCCTCGTCGACACGCAGTCGCGAGTCGGATGCGAGGGTGGCCTTCTCCAGCTCCTTGGCCAGATCGATCTTGCGGTCGGTGGCGAACGAAGCGAGCGCCTCGTTCCACAGTGCCTGGTCGACCACCGCCACACCATCGGGTTCGGCCAGGCCGGCCCATTCGTCACGCGTGCCGAACTCCACGTTGTCCCGCGCCTCGGCCAGCACCTCGGCGATGGCCGACGGATCGAGCGTGCCCGCGTAGGCGAAACCAGTGCGGCCGTCGCGGATGACGCGAATACCGATGCCCTCGCTCTGCGCGCTGACGAAGTGCTCGACCTCGCCCTCGTAGACCCGCACGTCGGTCTCCCAGTCGCGGCTGACGAATGCCTCGACCTGCTCGCCCGACTTCGCCTGCGCGACCACGCGGTCGGCGATCTCCTGCAACTGCTCGCTGCCGCTCACGACGCCGTACCTCCAATGGTGAGCGACTTCACTCGCAAGGTGGGTTGGCCGTCGCCGACTGGCACGCCTTGACCATCCTTGCCACACGTTCCCGGGCTGCCCATCGCGAAGTCGTTGCCCAGCAGGTCGATGTCGCGCAGCACGGCCGGGCCGTTGCCGATGAGGTTGCCTTCACGCAATGGCTCGGTGATCTGGCCGTTCTCGATGAGGTAGGCCTCGGTCATGCCGAACACGAAGTCGCCGGTGGCCGTGTTGACGCTGCCACCGCCGAGCTTGGCGACGTACACACCGCTGTCGGTGGCGCGCACGATGTCGTCGGGCTCCATCTCGCCGTTGAGCACGTAGGTGTTGGTCATGCGCACCATCGGCAGGTGCTGGTAGCTCTGCCGGCGGCCGTTGCCGCTGCGGGCATGGCCTTCGTTGCGAGCACGCAGGTAGTCCCACATGTAGTCCGTGAGTACGCCGTCCTTGATGAGCACGTTGTACTGGCTGGGATGGCCTTCGTCGTCATAGCCGAACGCGCCCCACTCGCCGGTCATCGTGCCGTCGTCCACCAGCGTCACCAGCGGCGAGGCGACCAGTTCGCCCACTTTGCCGCGGTACACGCTGCCGCCCTTGGCCACGAGGTCGGCCTCCAGGCCGTGACCGCACGCCTCGTGGAACAGCACCCCACCGCTGCCCTGCTTGATGACGACTTGCATAGCGCCACTGGGCGCCGGGCGGGCCTTCAGTTTGGTCAGCGCGATACGCGACGCTTCGCGACCCATCTCGTCGATGTCGATTTCGCGGAAGTACTCGAAGCCCTTCGACAGACCGTTCGACTGGTAGCCGGTCTGCATGCCGGTGTCGCCGTCGGCAACCGCGGTGACGCGCACCAAAGAGCGCACCTGCTCGTCGGTGACGAACACACCGTCGGTGTTGGCCACCAGCATGTGCTTGCGGCTGTCGCCGTAGCTGGCGCTGACCTGCACGATGGCACCGCCGGCGCTGCGGGCCGCGTCGTCCATGCGCAGTAGCAGCGCCACCTTGTCGGTCTTGGCGACCTCGTCGGGGTACTGCGCGATCGGGTTGACCTTGCGTTCGGGCGAGCGCGTGAGCGCGATCGTGCGCGTGCCGCCGTCACCCTGCGCCGCCGCGACGGCCGCGGCTTCTGCGGCGGCTGTGAGGCCCGCTTCGCTGAGGTCGCTGGTGTGGGCGAAACCGGTGGTGTCGCCCTTGATCACGCGGATGCCGGCCCCGCGATCCCGGCCGCTGGTGACCTGCTCGACGCGGCCGTCGTCGAACGACACCGACGTCGACCGCTTGTCCTCCGCATACACCTCGGCGAAATCGGCGCCGGTTCGCACCGCCTTGCCGAGCACTCGCTGCAATACGTCCTGGTCGATCACGGGCCGCAGCCTACCGAGCGCTCGCGGCAGCGGTTAGCGTGGTTGATCATGACAGTGGAGATCGGCCTCAAGGGTGCAGCCACCCTGACCGTCGGCGACGCCGACACGGCCATCGCCATGGGTTCGGGCACAGTGCCCGTGCTGGCCACGCCGCGCGTCGTGGCGCTGTGCGAGCAGGCCACGTGCGTCGCCCTCGCTGCGCATCTGCCGGAGGGTTCCACGACCGTCGGCATGCGGGTACAACTCGACCACCTACAGCCCACACCAATCGGTGGCACCGTCCTGGCGGAGGCGTTCCTGGAGAAGATCGAGGGCCGGCGGCTGACCTTCACCGTCTCGGCCACCGACTCGAAGGGCCTGGTCGCCGCCGGCAAGGTGACGCGCATCATGGTGGACATCGATCGATTCATGGAGAAGGCCCGATGAAAACCGGCGTGCTTGCAGTGGCCGCATCGCTGGCGGCGAGCGTGATGACACTGTCGGCCTGCGGGCTGGTGAAGAAGGGTGCTGAGGCAATCTCCGGCGACAGCACCGTGCCGGGCCAAACGGTGCCGGCCAACGGTGGCGGCAACGCACACGGTGTCGCCTGCGTGACCGAACGCCAGGAGATCGAGTTGGCAGTGTCCAGCTACGAGATCCTGAAGGGCAGCCTGCCCGCCACCGAGGCCGACCTCGTCCCCGACTTCCTGCGCACGCAGTCGGCGCTGTTCGACATCACCCCCACCGGTGAAGTCGTCGCCGTCCCCGGCTCGGGCTGCTAGCTCCCACCCCAAGTCGGCGTTCAGGCGGGCGACAGGCCCGGCTCACTGCCAACTTGTGCGCCAGCCCGGCAAGTTGGCGTTCAGGCGGGACCCAAGCCCGGCCCAACGCCAAGTTGCGCGCATCGGCGGAGGTGGAGGCGCCCGATCCGCTCCACGACCTTGGCCATGTTGTTGCGAAGAGCGGTGTCGCTGACCCTCTCCACCTCGCCGCCGACGAGCCGGATCTCCTGGTCGCGCTCATTGTCGTTGTCGATCGCAGCGGATGGGTCGTGCCATGTGTGATGGTCGACCTCGACGTAGAAGTCAACAGTTGGATCGCCCAAGTCGGGATGGATCACGATGCCGTCGAGCAGAGTCACCGGCGGGTGGCGTACGAAGCGGGTCAGGCCGGCGCGGTGCAGCGCATCGAGCAGCACGACCTCATCGTCGGAGTCGGCGGCCAACCCCGAGGGCCGTGACAACAGCACACGAAGCGCCCGTCCACTGCCCGGTCGACCGGGCGAGTGACCACGCAGGCATAGAGATCGGGCGTCAGCGTCGCGCCGGCGAGCGCCGCATAGCCGCCATAGGAGGCGCCGACGATGCAGACGCGCTTGGGATCGACGATGCCGTCGGCGATCATCTTCATGACGCCGTCGGTGATGTCGTCCTGCATCTTGAGGCCCCATTGCTGGAGGCCGGCCTCGGTGAAGGCCGTGCCGTAGCCCGAGGAACCGCGGTAATTGGGTTGCAGCACGACATAGCCGCGATTGGCCATGAACTGCGCCCACCAGTCGAAGCCGAGTCCGTCGGACGAATCGGGGCCGCCATGCGGCATGACCACGGCGGGCAGGTTCTTCGGCGTCTTGCCGGGCGGCAGCGTGATGAAGGCGGGGATCAGGAGCCCGTCGCGCGCCGTGTAGTCGTAGGGCTTCATCTCGCCGAGATCGTCTTCCGCAAGGCCCGGATAGGACGACATCACCTCGTTCATCACCTTGGCGACGCGATCGATATAGAGATAGCTGGTGGGATGGCGCGGGCCTTCGAGCGCGACGATGAAGCGCGTCCGGTCGACGCTGGCCGAGACTTCATAGGCCGACAGGCCGGGGAACGAACGCTCCAGCGTCGCCTGGAAAGCGGTCCGCTCGGGGTCGAAATAGACCTCCCGCCCGCCGTCGGCCTGATAGTACGCGCCGACGATCCGGCCGGTCCACGGGTCCTCGATCGTGCCGTCGACGTCGTAGCGCGGATCGGACAGCAGGACCGTCTCCTTGCCGCTGGCGATGTCGATCCGGGTCAGCATATAGCGGCCCTGCGACGGCGCGGCCCGCACCAGGCCCGTGCCGTCGAGCGTCAGGCCCGCGACGTTGAGGCCGCTGTCGACGGTCGAGGTGACGGCGGCGATCTCGCGCCAGTCCTCGCCGTCGCGCACCAGCAGATGCTCGACATCGGAATTGGGTTTGACGTCGACCCGGGCGACGACATGGCCCTGGCCGTCCATCACGTAGTTGACGGTGTCCGGCCCGCCGGCCGCGATCCGGCGGCCTTCGCCGGTCGCAAGGTCGACCTCGAAAATGTTGAGCGTGATGCCGCGCGTCTCGCTGTAGAGCGGCATGTAGATATGGGCCGGATCGTTCAGCGCGATGTCGATGACGTAGGCGGCGCTCGAGTTGAAGCGCAGCGTGTCGATATTGTTGAGCAGCCGCACGGCGGTGGCGCCGTCCGCCGAGGCGGCGACGGCGCGGTTGACGGTCCACAGATGACGGCTGCCGCCCGGCACCTTGGCGCCCTTGCCGGCGATGACCACGATGCGGTCGTTCGACACCCACTGGATCGCCCGGATCACCCAGTCGTCGGAGGGGAGGGCGACCGGAGGGGCGCTGGAGCCGACCGTGTAGATCGCCACCACCGGCCGGCCGTTCATGTCCTGAATGGCGGCAAACTTCGTGCCGTCCGGCGAGAGGCCGGGGTCGCGCATGGCGGGAAGGCTGGCGAAGGCCTCGACCGGCGGCTTGGCGAGCGCCGGGCCGCCCCACAGAACCCCGAGCGCAAGGGCGGCCGCCGCCGCCAGACGGTTGCGAACGCCGGTCATGCAAAGCCCCCGAATTGCACAGTCCCCCGCCGCGAGCTTAGCGGGGGCCCGGCGGGCCGCAAGAGCGCGGAGGTTGCGTTCAGGGTGTGGGCGTCTTCTCCAGCTTCTCGAACTTCTCCAGGCCGCAGGCCCCCCGGCTTTCGACCGAGGAGCCGGGGTCGAGCAGCGTGACGATGGTCGTCGTGCACAATTGCCCGGTCGTCGCGTCGTAGGCGAGGGCCAGCGACTTGCTGAGGGCGGGGCAGTTCTTCGGCTCGTTCAGCCAGGCCTCGCCGCCCGCCATCTCGAACAGGATCTGATG
>CAZREK010000146.1:0-6255 GCA_964598965.1 uncultured Bifidobacterium sp.
CGCGGTGCTGGACACCGGGCTGGTGCAGTGTTGGGGCGAAAACTCCTCGCACGAGTTGGGCGATGACACCGACGTCTCCTCGGTGGAGCCGACGCTCCGTTACCCCTTGTACGGACCCGTGATGGAGGACCGGTTTCCGCTCCGCGCCACTCAGGTGGCCGTCAGTGCCGGCTTCTCGTGTGCAGTGACCTCCGCTCGCCACGTCGCTTGTTGGGGCTCCAACATCGAGGGGCAGACGGCTCAGACCTATTGGCCGATCAGCCCGTACGTGAACGACGTCGGAGGCGTGGTCAATGCGGTGTACGTGGGCACGGGGGCCGATCATGCCTGCGCTCTGATCGCGACCGGGAACGTGAAGTGTTGGGGGTCGAACGCATACGGCCAGTCCGGCTACCCGATCGGCACGACCTGGGAGTCACCCGGCTACCCGACGGAGGGCCAGACCGTCGCCGGCATCTCGAACGCGACGGCCCTCGCCGTGGGCGGGAACCACACGTGCGCCTTGCTGTCGGATCACACGGTGAAGTGCTGGGGTGCCAACTACGCGGGCCAGACCGGCGATGGCTCCACCAGCAACCACAGCGATCCACGTCAAGTGGTCGGCCTCTCCAACGTTGTCAGCCTCGCCGCCGGCAGAAACTTCACGTGCGCCGCGATCGATGACGGCACCGTCGAGTGCTGGGGCGACATCGACACCGTCGACGGCACTTCGATCACCGCCGCGACCGTGCCATGGGTCGGCCACACGTCGCGCCTGCACTCGGGCGGGCACGGAATCTGCGCCGTCGTGGAGACCACTCGCGTCCAGTGCTGGGGCGACAATGCACATGCCCAGCTCGGCGCGGGCGGACCGTTGATCTACACCACCCCGGCGGCGATCTCCGGCGTCGCTGGCGCTGTGGACCTTGGCGGCAACTGTGCGACGTTCGCCGACGGCACCGCATCGTGTTGGGGTGGTGGCAACATCCAGATTTGGGCACCCGATGGACGGGCGACTCTCGTGGACGGCCTCAGCGGAGCAGTCGCCGCAGAGGTCCTCGGCGATTTCGGATGCGCCCTCATCGACGACGGCACCGTCGAGTGCTGGGGGACCGCAGGCTGGTGGGGCGCGCTGGGAGAGAACATCGCGTACAGCGATGTTCCGGTTCCGGTGCCGGTCATTGCCGACGCGACCGCGCTCGACGTCGACTACCAGCATTCGTGCGCACTGACCGCAACCGGAGAAGTGCTCTGCTGGGGCCGCTGGTACGGCCACCCACCGCAGCCATTCTCTGCACTCACCGGCTTCACGGCGCTGGCCGTCGGATCGGCGGAGGACTGTGCTGTCCGCGATGACGGCACGGTGTGGTGCGCAGCTCACTGGCCCTACACCTATGCGGCCGAAGCCACGCAGGTTGCTGAAGTCTCGAATGCCGTCGCCGTCGCCGTCGCCGACGACATCTCGTGCGCCGTCATCGACGACGGCACCGTCAGCTGTTGGGGCAACGCCGCTGCCGCCACCATCCCGGGTCTGACCGATGTCATCGACGTGCGCGCCGACATGGCAACCATGTGCGCGCTGACCGCCACCGGCGAGGTCTGGTGCTGGGGCGACAACGTCTATGGCACGCTCGGCAACGGGACGACGCAGCCGTCAACCGTCCCTGTGCCCGTCACCGGCATCGACGATGCGCTGCAGATCGAGGTGCACGAAGACACGGCCTGTGCGCTGCTCACCGACCACACCGTGACGTGTTGGGGTGAGTCGTGGGACGGAGCCTGGTCGATCGGCTACACCTTGGTCGCTCCGCTGGAGGCGCCGCGCATCGCAGCACTGTGGACACCGACGGATGTGGGGGCGATCTGTCCGGAAGGCACGCCCGCGGCCGGCACTGCTCGGCGAGCCGGCGACACCAACTGCGATGGACTCGTGCGGATTGCCATCCTCGGCGATGCGCTCACGTCTGGAGAAGGCAGCACGGACTACACCAGCGAACGCGCCGACAGCCGCGATCTCACGGACAACGCAGCCCCACCGGATGGCCACCGCAACATGTGCCACCGCTCCGTCCAGTCCTGGGCAGTCGGCGCAGTGACTCCACTGTTCGGGCTGGCCGGGACGACGGGCATCGGTGCGCTTCGCGACGAGGTGCGCAATCTCGACAGCCCCACCGAGGACGACCTCGTGCCCGGCGGGAAGCGCTCCGGACAGGACGCTCTGCTGTTCGTCGCCTGCTCCGGAGCGGGAGCCGACGACCTGGCCGCTGCCGACGCTGACAACTGGGATCAACCCGCTCAACTCGCCAGCCTCGCGGCGTTTCAGACCGGCGGTGCCGCGGACATTGTGTTGGTGTCGGTCGGCCTCGTCGACACGGGTGAAGGCGACGTGCTGCTCGACTGCATCACCACGGGCTGTATCGAGCCCGGCAAGCCCGACGCCTGGTTGGCCGCGGTGAAGGCCTCGGAGCCCACGATCCGTTCCGGTCTTGTCAGCGTTCGCGAAGCGGCCAGCGGTGCTGAGGTCTATTTCCTCGAGCAGCCGAATCCTTTCGACGCATCTGTCAGCACCAAGTGTTCCGGCCTCAGTATCGCGAGCACGATCGCCGGCCACTTCGGTGGCGGGATCTTCCAGTCCGCGGGTGGTCGCCTGACGCACACGAGCGCCACCGGCACGGCAGACGTCAGCCGACGTGAGTACGCGTGGCTTCGCGATTACTACATTCCCGCGGTCAACCGAACTCGTAACCGTGCTGCCGACCTCGCCGGCCTCCATGTGGTCGGGGCTGCGGGTGCCGTGGCCGGGAATGGCTTGTGCAGCACGAACCCACAAGTTCGCGGCACGACACCGATCTCCGGTGAAGGGAACGTGGCAGTCAGTCCCGCAGCACTTCTCCCACTGCCTGCGGCCGCCACGACCATCTCAGCCGCGTTTCGCCAGCGCTTCGCGGGTCGTCTCGGCCGCAACCCGCTGAGCGAACCGAGCAGCTCAACGACCACGGGCCCTGATCGGTGGACACTCACCACCCCCGGCCTCGGCTACCTGCAGCCGGTTCAGCCGGGCCAGACCATCACCGTGCAGGTGCACGGGCCGACGCCGATCGAGGCGGCGCACCTCGTGCTCGGCACGCTCCCGATCGGACTCACCCCCGTCGTAATGACCGGGGTGGATGCGGCCTACTCGGTGACGGTCCCGCAGACGGCTCCGGGAGTTGCGTCCCTCGAGCTGATGGACGACCAGAACCACAAGATCCTCGCCTCGATTCACCTCAACGTCGCTGCGCCCTCGACGTGTGCGCCCGCTGTCGGGACCGCCGACTTCGATGGCGACCGGCTTCCCGACTGGTGTGATCCAGCCTTGTGGGACGGACCAAATGCCGATTTCGACGCCGACGGCCAACGGAATCGGGCTGACATCTGCCCGGCGTTGTTCTCGTACTTCGCGATCGACCCGGAGTACGGCGATGGGTGGGGTTCTTGCAGCAACGTCGTGGAGACGCTGACACCGTCCTTGGTGCAGACGCAACCGATGCGTTTGCTCGACACCCGCCCGAACGGGGGCACCTTCGACTTCGCTTATAACATCAAGGGGGCGAGGAAGCCCAACGTCGACACACCGGTGCAGGTCTACTTCCGCGGCGGTGTCGGTGCCGATGCGACTGCGGTGGCTCTGACAGTCACCGTGTCTGCCCCGGCGGTCTCGAGCAGCTTGAAGATCTATGCATGCGGCACCCCGCTGCCCTCGATGCCCTCGCTCACCTTCCTCGCGGGCAAGACGACGAGCGCGATGCTGATCGTGCCGATCGGCAAGAACGGGACGGTGTGCGTGCGCACGTCCGCCAAGGTGCACGTCACCAGGCCGCGCCAGCAAACGGTGGACGGCATGTTCGCGTCGTACGGGGTTCGCGCAGCGAACTCGGTCACCGTGGTGAACGTCACCGGCAGGGGCAATGTACCGGCCGGCGCGAACGCCGCGGTGCTGACGTTCACCGTCTCGACGCCCACCAAAGCGGGCACGCTCACAGCGGCGGGATGCGGTGCATCGTCAGCAGCTGGCACCATGAGCTATCCGGCCCGGAGGACGTGGACGGCGATGATGGTCGTGACGCCCGACGCCATGGGACGCATCTGTTTCACGACCTCCAGCAAGACACACGTCACGATCGAGTCGCTGGGGTACTTCACGGCACGACCAAACGTCGTCACGATCCCCACCAAGGTGCTCAACACCATCAACAACCGGGCCGGTGTGTTGACGCTGCCGTTCGTCGCCAACGCAGCCGGAATCCCCGCGGACGCGACATCGGTCGTGGTGAAGACCACCGGCTCGGGCGCGCGGGACATGAGTTCGGCGATCATCGGGGCGTGCGGTGTCGAGTGGCAACAGGCAGACGCGTGGATGGAATTCGCCAGGCGTCTGACGGTGTTCCGCACCTACACGATCCCGCAGCGACCTCCGGGACAGACCTGTCTGTACGTCAACAGCACAGCCAAGGTCACCGTCGAACTGTTGGGCGCCTTCGTCGCGGGCTGATCGGTCACTTCCCGCAGAAGCGACCGGTCGGCGCGCGCCGCACGCGGCCGTCCTGAACGGTCACGCCCTCGGCGCGCAGCAGCGCAGCCTGTTCGCGCTCGTTGCCCGGCACCAGGCGGCCGACCGAGTTCACCACTCGCCACCAGGGCAGGTCCAGGTCACTGGTCGCGAGAATGCGACCCACCACTCGGCTGAGGCGCGGGTAGCCGGCGGTGTCGGCGATGTCGCCGTACGTGACCACCTCGCCCTCGCGCAGCGCACGGATCACGTCGATGATCCGGGCGTCGCGCTCGTTCATGCGCGGGTGACGTCAGCCGCCTCGTAGCGGCCCAGCTTCGAGATCACACGGAAACGCACGTTGACGCCGACCTCGATCGACCGCGTCCCATCCGACAGCTCGATGCAGTGGAACTGCAAGCGCGTGCCGTCCGCGGACTTGACCTCACCGAGGCCCATGCCGTCGTCGAAGGACACGACGGTGCCGAAGACCGTGTCGCTCACGGAATGATCTTCGAGATCGGGAGCTCGAGGATGCCAGTCGCTCCGGCATCCTTCAGGGCGGGGATCAGCGTGTTGATCTGGCTCTTGCTGACCACCGTCTCCACCGCGTAACCACCCTCACCCGCCAAGGGGTTCACCGTCGGCGATTTCATCGACGGCAGCAGGGCCAACACCGCCGACAGGTCGTTGCCGCCGACGTTCATCTTCACCAGCACCCGCCCACGAGCATCGAGCGTGCCATTCAGCAACGTCATCAACTGGCCCATCGCATGGCGCTTGGCCGGGTCGTCGTAGGCCGCCTTGTTGGCGATGACCTCGGTGTAGCTGACCAGGATCTCGTCGATGATCCGCAGGCCGGCGGCGCGCAGCGCCCGACCGGTCTCGGTGATGTCGACGATGCAGTCGGCGATGTCGGGGATCTTCGCCTCGCTGGCGCCGTAGCTGAGGCGGATGTCGGCGCGAATGCCCTTGGACTCGAAGAAGCGACGAGTGAGTTCGGGGTACTCGGTGCTGACCCGCAGATCGTGCGGCAGGTCTTCGATGCGCTGGGCAGGCGAGTCGCCGGCCACGGCGACGATCACCTTGATCGGCAGGCTGGTGGCCTTGGAGTACTTCAGCTCACCCAGGCTGACGACGTCGCTGGCGGTCTCCTCCACCCAGTCGCGTCCGGTGATGCCGATGTCGAACAGGCCCTCGGCAACGTAGGTGGGGATCTCCTGCGGGCGCAGGATGCGCACCTCGCTGATGCGCGGGTCGGCGATCGACGCCTTGTAGTCGACCGAGGACGAACGCACGACCGTCAGGTCGGCCGCCTCGAACAACTCGAGCGTCGCCTTCTCCAGCGATCCTTTGGGCAACACCAGCTTCAACACGATGATCCAGGCTACCCGTCAGGGGTCGCTCGGCCCCAAGGCGTTACGGCGTGTCAGTGCGTCGTTGGCGCGTCTGCTAGCAGACGCAGTGCGTGCGGCAGCACGTCGATGATCGCCCCGATCTGCTCGATGCAACCCTTTGGTGAACCGGGCGTGTTGCACACGATCGCCCGACCACGGAGACCGGCGATCCCCCGCGACAGGCGCCCCAACGGGTTCACCAGCCGCATCGCCTCGGCCAGACCAGGCGCCTCGCGCTCGATCACCGCGCGAGTGCCTTCCGGCGTCTGGTCGCGCGGGGCGAAACCGGTACCGCCCGTGGTGACCACCAAGCCGCTGAACCCGTCGCACAGGCGGCGCAGTGTTGCAGCC
>CAZREK010000147.1:0-6217 GCA_964598965.1 uncultured Bifidobacterium sp.
CTACGACGACCGCGACCTGCGCACGGAAGCCCCGGCCGCCCCCAGTTACGTGCTGCCCTCTGCCCCGGTGAAGAACAAGACGTTCTGGACCGGCGCGCAGCGGGATCTGATCGACCACCTCGTCCGCAGCCGTGCGCTGCAGATCCCGGCCAACCGCACGCTGAAGCTGTACGCCCGCCCGGGCGAGGCCGCCGATGCGTTTGCGTTGCGTTGCGCGCAGGTGGCGGACGCAAAGGCGGACGAGGAGACCGCCGGTCTGCGCGGCAAGTACGAGACCAAGGTCGCCACCCTGCGCAAGCAACTGCAGGAGGCCGAGGGTCGCGCCGAGGTGTTGGAGGCCGAGGCGAAGGGCAAGCGCAACAACGAGTTGCTCTCTGCCGCCGGCTCCATCCTTGGTGGTCTGCTCAGCGGTCGCCGGTCGCGCAGCAGCGTCATCGGGTCCGCGTTGTCGAAGGCAGGCAGCGCAGCCGGGCGCCGTGGTCGTACCGACGCGGCGGGCAAGCGGCTGGACGCGGCCGAGGACAAGATCCAGCTCATCCACCGCCAGCTCGAGGACGTCGAGGACGACCTGGTGAAGGAGGTCGCCGACATCGACGCCCGCTGGACCGCGGTCGCCAAGGAGATCACCACCGAGTCCGTGTCGCTGGAGAAGACCGACGTGAAGGTCACCCAGATCGCACTCGTGTGGGTGCCAGTGTCCTAAAACGATCTGCATGCATTTTGCATGCACCGCAGCTATGTTGCAGGCATGGCTGTCGCGATCACCATCCGCAATGTCCCCGACGAGGTGCGCAACGAGCTGGCGTCGCGCGCTGCGCTGAAAGGTTGGTCGCTGCAGGAGTTCCTGCTGCACGAACTGGTCGACCTGGCCAGCCGGCCCGACCGCGAAGCGCTGATCGCAGCGATTCGTGCCGACCTCGTGGGGCGCCCCGAGGTGCCGGTGACGGCAATTCTCGAGGCGCTCGACGCCGACCGGCGATGATCGCTGCCGACGCTTCGGCCGTCGTGACCGCGCTGGTCACTGTCGGCCCGCTCGGCATCGCCGCGCGCGCTGCCCTCGCAGAGCACCAACTCACGTACCCGGCGATCATGCAATTCGAGGCAGCCAACGCGCTCCGGCGGCTTGCCGCGGCGGGCACCATCGACCAGGCCCGGGCCAACACTGCGCTCCACCACCTCGCTGAGTTCCGCGGCATGGAGATCGGCTTCGAGCCGATCGCGAGACGGGTCTGGGAACTTCGCGGGCAGATCACCGTGTACGACGCCAGTTACATCGCGGTTGCCGAGTTTGTCGGAGTGCCACTGCTGACGCTTGACGACCGGTTGCGGCGGGCGAAGGGGCCGCGCTGCCGGTTCTTCGACCTCTGATCAGCGGTCGAAGTCGGGCGGTGGCAAGGTGCTGGGGCCGACGTGGGCGTCGAGCCAGTCGGTCAGCGGCGCGGCGTCCTTCCACACCTGCATCAGCTTCTCCAGCGCGCCCTTGGTGCTCATCCACTTCGCCACCGGGAACTCGCGGCCGGCGAACAGGCCCTTGCGACGCAGGAACTCGATGCGCGGGTGGTCCTTCGGATAACCGCGTGGTGCCGTCTTCAAGGCCTCGCCGCTGCCCAGCGTGAGGCCCTTCTTCTCGACCGCCCTGGCGATGCGCTCCAGTTCCGTGCCGGTCGCCTCTGCGTCGACCTTGGCACGGAAACGCTCGAGTTGGTCGGCGGCCATCATGTAGTAGCCGGCGCCGGTGAACATGCCCTTGGCTCCCAGCTGCACGTAGTAGCCGGTGCCACCCTGGCTCTCGCCGTAGGCACCCGCGTGGTCCTTGTAGGGCGTCTTGTCCTTGGCGAAGCGCACGTCGCGGTGCGGGCGGAACATGTGCAGCGGGCCGAAGTCGCCGATCGCTTCGATGAAGTCGAGCATCGGCTGCTTCACCGCCGTGTCGTACGTGCCCTTGTTGGCCTGCCAGAACGTCCGCGAGTTGTCGAGGCCGAGCCGCTCGTAGAACTCGAACGCCTCGGCAGGGAAACCGGTGAACGCCATGGGGCCGATGTTAGGGCGCGTAGTCTCCCGCCATGGCCGTGCTCGCGATCGACCAGGGGACCTCGGCGACCAAGGCGCTGGTGATCGGCGACGACGGCCGCGTGCTGGGGTTGGCGGAGGCACCGGTGGAGGTGCAGGCGCGACCCGACGGCGCGGTGGAACTAGACCCCGAGCAGATGTGGACCAGCGTGGTGGGCGCAGCCGAGCACGCACTGGCGCAGGCCGGGCACCCGTCGCTCGCCGCGATCGGGCTGGCGAACCAGGGCGAGACCGTGTTGGCGTGGGACCGCGCGACCGGCCGCCCCGGCGGCGCCGCAGTCGTGTGGCAGGACCGGCGTTCGTCGGTGGTGTGCGACCGCGTGGCCGCGCACGGGCCACGGTTGGCGCAGATCACCGGGCTGGAGCTGGACCCCTACTTCGTCGCCCCCAAGATCGCCTGGCTGCGCGAACGGGTCGATCGCTCGCTGACGATCACCACCACCGACACCTGGCTGCTGCACCGGCTGTGCGGCGAGTTCGTCACCGACGTCGCCACTGCGGGCCGGTCGCTGATGCTCGATCTCGACACGGGCTCGTGGAGCGACGAGGCGTGCGCGGTGTTCGGCATCGACCCGTCGTCGCTGCCAACTGTCGTCGGCAACACTGCGGCCCTCGGCGAGTGCACCCTGTTCGGCGGGGCCGTGCCGGTCACCGGCACGTGCGTCGATCAGCAGGCGGCGCTGTTCGCGGAGTCGTGCCGTACCGCCGGCGAGGCCAAGTGCACCTACGGCACCGGCGCGTTCATGCTGGCGTGCACGGGCACCGCACCCGTGCGCTCGGCCAATGGTCTGGTCGGTTGCCCGGCGTGGGACACGGGCGACGGGCTGCGGTGGTGCCTCGACGGGCAGGTGTACACCGTTGGCGCCGCTGTCGGTTGGCTGATCGACATGGGCGTGATGACCGAGCCCGCCGACCTGGACCGGCTGGGTGGTTCGGTGGCCGATTCCGCCGGCGTGACGTTCGTGCCCGCGCTCGCTGGGCTTGCCGCGCCGTACTGGAAGCCGCAGGCGAAGGCCGCCTTCACCGGCATGTCGTTGGGCACCGAACGCGGGCACCTAGTGCGCGCCGCGATCGACGGCATCGCCGCGCAGGTGGCGCTGCTGGCCGCCGCTGCCGGGCGCGATCTTGGTGCGCCACTCACCAGGTTGCGGGTGGATGGCGGCCTCACCCGCAGCGCCACCCTGCTGCAGGCTCAGGCCGACCTGCTGCAGTGCCCGGTGGAGGTCTACCCCTCGCCCCACGCGACGGCGCTGGGCGTGGGTGCGTTCGCCGCGCTGGGCGCAGGGCTGGGTGCCGTGGGCGACGACTGGCAGCCGTCCGCAGTGGTGGAGCCACGCATGGGCGCCGCCGAGGCTGCCGAGCGGTTGGCCCGCTGGCAGCAGGTGGCCGACGCGACGATGGACCTGTGATGACTTCTGATGGCGTGCACGCGGACGGGCCGTTCGACGTCGCCGTCGTCGGTGCCGGCGTGGTGGGCTGCGCGGTCGCCCGCCTGCTCTCGCACCACCACCTGCGGGTCGCGCTGGTGGAGGCCCGCAACGACGTGGGCGCGGGCACCAGCAAGGCCAACACGGCCATCCTGCACACCGGGTTCGACGCGGTGCCCGGGTCGGTCGAGGCTCGTCTGGTGGCGCGGGGCTACGAGTTGCTGCGCGCGTACGCGCCGGGCGCGGGCATCGCCGTGGAGGACACCGGCGCCGTGTTGGTGGCGTGGGACGACGAGCAGGCCGCCAACCTGCCCAAGCTGCACGCCAAGGCGGCGCAGAACGGGTACACCGCGGCGCAGGTGATCGACGCCGCGACGGTGCGCGAACTGGAGCCGCACCTCGGCCCGGGTGTCACCGGCGGGATGGTGGTGCCGGGCGAGCACATCATCGACCCCTGGACCACCCCGATCGCGTTCGCCACGGACGCGGTGCTGAACGGCTGCGACCTGTACACGGGGTTCGCGGTGGCCTCGTGCGAACTCGGTGCCGAGACCACCGTGCTGCACAGCGACGATGGTCGAGCCGTCGCTGCTCGCCACGTCGTCAACGCAGCGGGCCTGCACGGCGACACGCTCCACCGCCTGTTCGGGTTCGACGGGTTCACTGTGCGGCCGCGGCGCGGCGAGCTGATCGTGTTCGACAAGCTGGCCCGCTCGCTACTGTCGCGCACGATCCTGCCCGTACCCACCTCGCACACCAAGGGTGTGCTCGTGGCGCCCACTGTGTTCGGCAACGTCATGTTGGGCCCGACCGCGGACGACATCGACGACAAGGGCGCCACCGGCTCCACCCGCGCCGGGTTGGACGGTCTGCTGGACAAGGGGCGACGCATCATGCCCGGGCTGGTCGGCGAAGAGGTCACCGCGGTCTACGCCGGCCTGCGCGCCGCCACCGAGCACAGCGACTACCAGCTCAGCGCGCACACCGATGCTCGGTATGTGTGCCTCGGCGGCATCCGTTCCACCGGGCTGACCGCGTCGATGGCGTTGGCCGAGGAGGCACTGTCGCTGCTGCAGTCGATCGGTCTGCGGGCCAAGGCGAAGGACGCCGACCAGGTCTTGCACGCGTCACTCACTCCGCTGGGCGAGGCAGGGCCGCGCCCGTACCAATCCGGCGGAACGGTGCTGTGTCACTGCGAGCGAGTCACGGGCGAGGAGATCGATGCCGCGGTGCGTGCCGTCGTGCCCGCCCGCGACCTGGACGGATTGCGCCGCCGCACTCGTGCGGTCGCGGGCCGCTGCCAGGGCTTCTACTGCCACGCCGAGGTGTGCGCCCGGGCCGCGTCCGCGAGCGGGCGGTCGATGGGCGAATGGATGGGTTTGCCATGAGCGCGGCAGACGTGGTGATCATCGGCGGTGGCCCCGCCGGACTGTCGGCTGCAATCGAACTTCGCCGCCGTGGCGCAGGGCGCGTGGTGGTCTACGAGCGCGAGCAGCAACCAGGTGGCGCGCCACGCCACACCGCGCACATCGGGTTCGGGATGCTCGACCTGCACCGCGTCACCACCGGCCCCCGCTACGCGGCCGCGCTCACTCGGGCGGCCGAACGGGCAGGTGTGGAGATCGAGGTCGGGCGCAGCGTGCGCTCGATCGATGGTGGCGTGGTGTCCACCACGGGGGCGAGCGGCCCGTCTTCGCTGGCGGCGGACGTCATCGTGCTCGCCACCGGCGTGCGCGAGCGGCCACGGTCGGCGCGGCTGGTGCCGGGCGATCGGCCGGCGGGCGTGTTCACCACCGGTTCTCTGCAGCAGTTCACTGCGCTGCACAACCAGCGCGTGGGCACACGAGCGGTGATCGTGGGCACGGAGGACGTCAGCTGCTCGGCCGTCCTGACACTGCGCCACGCGGGGTGCGCGGTGGCGGCAATGGTCACCCCGCTCCCCCGGCCCGATGCCAACCCGCTGCTGCGCCTCGTCACTGCTGGCGTTCGCCGCGTCCCAGTGCACACCGGTGTGGGCGTCGCCGAGATCGTCGGCCGTGCTCGTGTGGAGGCCGTCGTGCTCACCGACGGACGGCGCATCGAGTGCGACACTGTCGTGTTCACCGGCGACTGGGTGCCCGAGTACGAGCTGCTGCGCCTTGCCGGGCTGACGATGACGCCGGCCAAGGCGCCGCTGATCGACGAGGGCTACCGCACCTCGCAGCCGGGCGTGTTCGCCATCGGCAACCTGGTGCACCCGGCCCGCAACTCCGGCGTCTGCGCCCTCGACGGCCGCCGCCTGGCAGCCCACATCCTCCCCCGCCGCAGTTAGCCTGACTTCCCTCGCCGCCGACGTAGCCCAACGGCAGAGGCACGGCGTTTAGGTCGCCGTCAGTGTGGGTTCGAATCCCTCCGTCGGCACATGCTCATCGACGTGCAGTACAGCTCGGGTCACACCGAGTTCCCGGCCTTCCTCGACGCGGTCCTGAAGGCCGAGGCCGATGGCGCCGACACGGTGTGGGTACTGGACCACTTCGACGGGGCGATGGTGGGCGGCGACCGCCCGATCCTGGAGTGCTTCACCCTGCTCGGCGCCCTGTCCGTGGCCACGACGCGCATCAACCTCGGATGCATGGTGGCCAACGTGATCAACCGCCACCCGGCCGTGCTGGCCCAGTGCGTGCAGACGGTGCAGCGGATCAGCGGTGGCCGTCACCGCCTCGGCCTGGGTGCGGGCGCGG
>CAZREK010000148.1:0-6156 GCA_964598965.1 uncultured Bifidobacterium sp.
CTCGGTGTCCACGCGGTCGGGCTGCAGAGCCGCGACCGGAGCCCAGCGTTCGGTCAGCGAGTCGTGCGGGTCGCGCACACGCCACCACGCGCCGGACGCATCGCGCCCGGTGATCAGCACTCGGTCACCTGCCCCGACCTGGCCGACCACCGCGCCGTCAGGGCAGTCGTACAACCCGAGCCGGGTGGTGATGGAGACGGAGGGTCCGTCGTCGCGATCAGGGGCCAGCACCGTGTAGCCGAGAACTCCGCCGGCCACGAGTGCGAGTACGGCGATGACGCCGTAGAGCCTCCACGGTGTTCGTGTCCGCGCTCGCCCGAAGCGAGCTCGCGCGCCACGAGTGAGCGCTGCAGCGTTCGACCCGGCTCCGGCGCGTTCGGCCGCGATGCGCAGCCGGGCCAGTACCTCTCGCTGGTCGGTGGTGCCCAACCGCGCGCACACATCGTCGACGGCGTGGTCCACGGCTCGTTCGCGGGCACCCAGTGCTGCGGCGATCTCGGCCGAGGAGTGATCGAACGCGGCGCGCAGCACCACGTACACCTGCTCGCGGTGCGGCAGCGATCGCAGCACGACGGAGTAGCCGTCGGCGACCTGCAGGTCTTCGCCTCGACGCAGGGCTTCGCGACGGGCGACTCGGGCCTCGGCGGTGTCGACCTGCTTACGAGTGCGGGCCTGCTCCACGGCGTCGGCAACCGCCTTGGCCATCAGTTGGTCGATCGGTTGGGAGCGCCGCCGCCACGCCTGCGTCAACGCGTCCTGCAGTGCGTCCTCTGCGCCGAAGCGATCGCCGGTCAACAGCGCCACTGCGCCCACCATGCGGGTGCCGTGATCCGTGAGGTAGCCCTCGATCTCGATGGCCCTCGGGTCGCGCGTCGCCGCGAGGGCCGCCGCAGCGGACGTGTGCGATCGAGGCAACGGACTCCTTTCGAGGACGACACGCGGAGGTTACTGGCGCACCGTGTTCGCGACAGGTCACTGGTCGGCGAGTTGCTCGAGGGCGCTGCGCAACCATGTGCCAAGGTCGATGGAACCGAGGGTGGCTTGTCCGACACGGCTGGGCTCGGCCGGCACCGGCGGCGGCTGAGGAGGTTGCGTTCCGAGGAACGTCTGCCACTCGTCGGTCTCCCAGGGTGCCGGCGGCAGCGCCGGAGTGCTCACGGCCGGGCGCGGCTGCGGCGCGTTGGTCTCGCCGGGTGTGGCCAGGCGGAGGTGGCGTTCGCCCGAGCGCGTGGCGCGCGAACCGATGCGGGCACGACCTTCGCCCTCCCCGCCGGACGCGGAGCGCCACTCGACCAGCAGTTCGGGGCGCACCACCAGCTCGTTGGCGAACGCCAACAGCGCGGCGACGGCGTGCTTGCACGGGTCGTCCCAGTCGGGGCAGGTGCAGCTGACCGTCAGCTCGTTGGCGTCAGGTGTGAGGTGGTTGATCTGCTGGCGGAAGGCCTCGGGAGAACCGAGGACCGGACGCTCGATGGTGGCGACGGCGACGATGACCTGGTACGGGCTTTCCCGACTGCCGGTGACGTTGGCCACCAACCGACCGGGCGAGATCTGCAATCGCGTGACGGCCTTCTCCGCGACGTAGCCCTTGCCACGTCGGAAGCGAGCCGGGTCGGCCATGCCGGCGACCGCGACCGACAGCAATGTGCTGGCCAACTTGCCGACCGCGTGCGGTTGGCCATGGAACTGACCGGGAACGACAACGATCGTCATCGCATCCCCTGACCGGTGGTGCCGGTGCGTGGCTGGTCCAGCATCACCAGCGAGCGCAGGTCGTCGGTGCTGAGTTCGCTGAGCCACGCCTCGCCGGTGGTGCCCACAACCGCCTCTGCCAGCTTGCGCTTGTCGTTGATGAGGGCGTCGATGCGTTCCTCGATGGTGCCCTCGCACACCAACTTGTGCACGAACACCGACCGAGACTGTCCGATGCGCCAGGCTCGGTCCGTGGCTTGATCCTCCACCGCCGGATTCCACCACCGGTCGTAGTGGACGACTCGTGACGCGGCGGTGAGGTTGAGGCCGGTGCCCCCGGCTTTCAGCGACACCAACAACAGTGGGGACGGCGCCGTACCTGCTTGGAACGTCTGCACCATGCGATCGCGCTGGCTTTTGGAGACACCACCGTGCAGGAACGGCACGCTTTGCCCGAAGCGCTCGTGCAGGTGTTGCTGCAACAGCAGACCCATCTCGCGGAACTGAGTGAACACCAGTGCCTGCTCGCCGGCGTCGAGCAGGTCGGTGACCAGCTCGTCGAAGCGGTGCAGCTTGCCCGAGCGCCCAGCGAGGCGCGACCCGTCACCGAGCGCGTGCGCCGGGTGGTTGCAGATCTGCTTCAAGCGGGTGAGCGCGGCGAGCACGAGGCCGCGGCGACGCATCCCCGTCTCCTGTTGGGCATCGAGCAGCAACTGATCCACCACCGCTTGGTACATGTGCGCCTGCTCGCGTGTCAGCTGGGCCCACGCCACCTGCTCCACCTTGTCGGGCAGGTCGGGCACGAGGGACTTGTCGGCCTTCGTGCGGCGCAGCAGGAATGGGCCGGTCAACCGGCGCAGTTCGTGGGCGGCCGCTTCGTCGTGATCCTTCTCGATCGGCTGGATGAACTGGCGGCGGAACTGAGTAGCGCTGCCGAGGAGACCCGGTGCGACCACCTGGAAGATGCTCCACAGTTCGCCCAGGCGGTTCTCCACCGGTGTGCCGGTGAGCGCGATGTGCTGGCCGGCCTTGATCGCGCGCATCGCCCGCGCCGTGCGTGTGTCGGGGTTCTTCACCGCCTGCGCTTCGTCCAGCACCACCGTGGACCAGGGCACGGCCTGCATCGTGTCGAGGTCGCGGGTTGCCACCTGGTACGTGGTGAGCACGATGTCGTGCGCCGCGACCTGATGCGCGAACTCCGCCGCGTGAGCGCGGCTGCCGCCGTGGTGCACCAGTACTCGCAACAAGGGGGTGAAGCGCGCAGCCTCGCTTTCCCAGTTGCGCACGACCGACAGGGGACAGATGACGAGGTGCGGGCCCGGCAGGCCGGCGAGGTGGGCCAACGTGGTGGGTGTCTTGCCCAACCCCATGTCGTCGGCCAGGCACCCACCGAGGCCCAAGCGATGCAGGAACTGCAGCCAGCCCAACCCGCGCAGTTGGTAGTGACGCAAGGTGGCGGTGAACCCGGGCGGCACCTCGCCCTCCGCGAGGGCGTCGTCGGGCAGGCCGGCCAGCAACTGCCCGGCCCACCCGCCGGCCTGCACCAGCTGAAGCCGCGGGGGCTGGTCGGTTGCCCCGGCAGCTTCGAGTTCGCGCTGCAGCTCGGCGGCCAAGGTGAGCAGGGCGAGCGCGCCGAGCTCGCCGTGATCGCGACGGTGCATCTGCAGGTTGGCCAGTGCTCGACGCGCTTCGGTGCGGTCGATCTGCACCCAGCGGCCACCGACCTCGATGAGGTTGGCCCCGCCTTCAGCGGCGCGCTGCAACACCTCCTCCGCGACCGGAGAGTCGTCGACCACCACTTGCCAGTCCATGAGAGCGCTGGCAGTGAAGCGACCGCTGCCGCCCTCTTTGGGTTGGGCGGTACCGCGTGTGGTGGGGCGGCGGCGGGTGAGCCGCTCCGGGGCGACCAGTTCGACACCGGCGATCGCCAGCGCATCGGTACCCTCGAGCGCCGCTGCGGCAACGTCCAGTTCCACTGCCAGCGAGGGTTCTCCCAACCACGCGGCGAGTTCGGGGACGGCCGCGCCGATCGCCTCACCCGCTTCGTGCAGCCGCTGGTGCAGCAACGGGTGATGGCGGGGATCGCCGGCAAGGGCGAGGGCAGCAGGGGTGGACCGGTGCACGTCGTCGGCCGTGCACCATCGACTGCGATCGTCGAGGTCGACCAGTTCGAGCGTGAGCGGCCAATCGTCTGCGTCGTCGGCCGGCATCGCCAACCGCAGGCGCGCGGCGATGATCGGCTCGCCGGCAGCACGCCGGCCCACGACCGCGAGTTCGTTGGCGATGTGGGCCACGGCCTCGCCCAACTCGGTGGACACGGGGAACTGGCCGTGCTCCGCGATGAGGGCGCGACCGACGAGGCGAAGGGCGCGGCCGTTCACGGACCTGGTTTCGGTGAGCACGGGTGGCCATCCGCGAGCGGCCAGCGTGAGGCGGCACAACCGGTCCACGAGCGTGTGCAGGATGGTGGTGGGCTCGACCGGGCCGACCGCGGCCACCACCGGTGGCATGGCAGCAAGCAGGTGAGCCGCGGCTGCAACATCGTCCGCCAGTGGCTGCCACTCGGCCTGCCACCACGCCGCTTGCTGGTTCACGGTGCCGAGGTGAGTGAGCACGGGCACCACTCGTGAACGCAGGACGAGATCGGCGGCGTAGTGATGCAACACACCGAACCAGGCGACGGAGGGGCTGACCTCTGCGCGTAGCACGTCGAGGTCGCCCAGGGTGGCCAGCGTGGCCGAGTCGAGCTGTTGACACATGACCTGCGCCGCACCCTCGGGCAGGTGCAGACGCAGAATGCGTGTGGCATGACCCCAGGCCAGGCTGGGGCGACGAGCGACGCGGGCCACCGCCTCGTGCAAGTTGCCGCCGCCCGCACCACGGCCAGGCTGCCACGCGTAGGCGTGGCCGTCGCTCCAGCTGAGCTGCAGACCGGGGGGTGTGGTGCGTGCAGCCATGGGTGGAGTGTACGAACTAGGCGCGCGGGGGTTCCCTCGCGATCAGGGCGTCAGCGGTTGGCCGCCCCACACGCGGGCGACGGTGGCGAACACACCTTGGTCGTGGCTGAACTCGACGAGGTTGCCGTCGGGGTCGGTAAGAGCGCACACGTACCCCACGGGCGGCGGGATGTCCTGCGGTTCCCACTTCAGGCAGCCCGCTTCGCGGCCCTTGTCGGCGATGGCGTCGACGTCTGCTCGCGTGGGCAGCTCGATGCCCAGGTGGGCGAACGGCGCCAGCGTCGGCTGCGCGCCTTTCGGCTTGTCGGCGTTCATGCTGACCAGCACGACGATGAACGGCTTGTCGATCATGTCCGCCATGCCGATCCAGGCGCTCTCGCCCATCGCGTCCTCGCGGCGCATCAGCAGGCGGAGCGGGGTGAACTCCTGGTACCAGGCAACGCTGGCGTCGACATCGAGCACCGGGAGCGCGACATGAGTGAATCGGGCGGTGGCCGGTCGCAACTCCATGACCTGCCACGGTAGACCGCGATCGCGAACTCTTACCCAATTCTCGTAGCGTCGTCGTGCGTCCAGGATCGCCTCGCTCCTACCCTGTGAGCGTCGTTCCGCTCGACCCGGTGGAGTTCCACATGTCGTTCCCCCTCACCCGCTTCGACGCCGTGTCGCGTCGCTCATTCCTCCGTGGCGCCGCTGCGGTCGGTGCTGCAGTGGTGGTCCCCGCGTGTTCGAACGGGGACAGCGCCGAGCTGGGCACCGAGACCATCGCCACGCGACCCACCGACACCGCAGCCAGCACCGTGGCTTCCACGCAGGGTTCCACGACCGTCAGTTCCGCCACCACCGATCCGGCCACTACCGCCGCCGCGCAGCCACCGGCCGGCGACGCACTGCCGGCGTCCGCACAGTTGCAGGTGAACTTCACCTACAGCGCGTCCGGTGACCGTGTTCGCAACCCCTACATCGCCGTGTGGGTGGAGACGGTCGACGGCGAAATGGTCAACACGGTCAGCCTGTGGCTGCGCCGCAACAAGTCGCGGTACCTCGATCACCTGAAGCGTTGGTACAACGCAGAAGCAGCGTTGCTCGATGCCGGTGGCGTGAACAACCTCGACGCGTTGGCCGGAGCCAGCCGCCCTGCCGGGGACTACCAGGTGGTGTGGGACTGTACGGGTATCGATGGCGAGCGTGTCGCCGCCGGTGACTACGTGGTGTGCATCGAGGCAGCACGCGAGCACGGTCCGTACGAGCTGATCACCGGTCAGGTCACGCTCGGCAACCAGGCCTTCGACGAGGCGCTGGAGGACAACGGCGAGCTGTCCAACGCGTCGGTGGTGTTCGTTGTCTGACGACATCGACACCCAGTTCGCCGTCGACGAGCCCGACGTGATCGAGGCGTCCGGCGCTCCCGCCGGTCGGCGGCGGAGCGCTGTCACCAACCGTTGGATGCGGTGGCTGCACGTCTACACCAGCATGATCAGCCTGATCGTGGTGCTGTTCTTCGGCA
>CAZREK010000149.1:0-6150 GCA_964598965.1 uncultured Bifidobacterium sp.
CACGGGTGGTTGCGGCACGCGGTGCAGGCGAGCGTGAGCGAGCGGACCCGCTCGGGATACTTGAGCGCGACGATCTGCGAGATCGCGCCGCCCATCGACGCGCCGACCACGTGTGCCTGTTCGACACCCACCTGGTCGAGCACGGCGATGGCGTCGTCGGCCATCTGCTCGAGGCTGTAGTGGCCGAACGGCTTGTCGCTGCGACCCGCGCCGCGGTTGTCGAGCGCGATGACGCGGTAGTGCAGCGCCAGCGGGAAGCGCTGCATGTTCCAGCCGTTCTTGTCGGCACCGAGGCCCTGGATCATCAGGACGGCGGGTGCGCCTTTGCGGCCGAGCACCTCGTAGTGCAGGCGACAGCCGTCGGTGGAGCGTGCGTACGGCATGTCAGCCCTCCGCCAGCCAGTCGAGCGGGGCGACACCGGTCTGCATGCCGCCGAACCCGTCGAGCATGCGCTGCAGGTGGTGTTGGATCTGCTCGGCCAGCTCGACCTCGGCCAGCGGGCCGCGCCGCTTGTTGCGCGGCCGAACTTGCGGGCCGACCTCGGCGCGAGCGGTGCGGCTGACCGACGAACTCATCGTGGCCACCGGGTACACCCCCACGCCGGCGATGACGGCCGGACCCACCAGCTCGTGGGCCACGGTGCCCGCGTGGCGTGGGTGAGCGGTGGCAGCAGCTGGCAGCAGCACCAGCTCGTGGTGGCGCAGCGCCCCCAGCACATCGGCCGGCTGCGCCAGCAGGCCACCCATGCGGCGCAGCAAGGCACCGACGGGGGCGATGTCAGGGCGGCCGACGAAGCGCACCGGGCGGTCCAGTGCCTCGCTGAGCGCGAGCGCGGCGTAGACGGTGGTCAGCGACCAGCGGCGGGTGTTGCACACCAGCAACGCACCGGCGCGCTGGGGCAGATGGTCGAGGCCGCCGACGCTGACGTCCCAGCGCAGCTTGGTGAGCGGGGCGATGGCGCTGATGAGGTGCGGGTCGCGCCCGAAATCGTCGACCGAGTGCACCGGCCACAGGGCGCGTACCGGGGCGGTGAGGCTGTTGCCGACCTCGCCCACCTTGCCGACCGCGCGGCGTGGGAACTGGATGACTTCGCCGATCTTGGCAACCGTCTCGCTCATGACGCGACCTCCTCGATACGGCCGATGCGCACCACGCTCTCCCACGCATAGAGGTGGTCGATGACCTCGGGGGTGGTGAGCCGCGGGGAGAACCCGAGCACTTCCGTGGCCTTGCGCCCGTCGGCCAGGCGGCCGCGGTGCATCAGTTCGATCACGTGGTCCGGGATGGGCGCCCCGAACATGTGGCTCATCTTGCCGGCCACCCACCACTCCGGACCCACGAGGGGCAGTGGCAGACGGTGACCGCGCAGCACGGCCTGTAGCGCGGTGATCGCGCCCGGGGCGACGATGTTGACCGGTTCGTCGAGGCGCTGCGCCGCGGCCTTCACGAACGCGGTGGCGGCGTCGCCGTCCTCGATGACCGCGAACGGTGAATCGGCGAGCGCGCTGAACGGCACCAGCGGCTGGCGCAGCAGGCGACCGAGCGGGCTGGGCACGTGCTTGCCCAAGACCGGGGCGAGGCGCAGCTTGCCGACGGCGATCTTGACCCGGCGCCCGACCTCGCGGGCCTGGCGCTCGATGTCGGCCAGCATGTGGCCGTACTCGCTGGTGGGCCGCAGCGGGGCGGTCTCGTCGGGACGAGTGGGCGACTGGTGGTTGCGCCCGTACACCTCCACACCGCTGCGCACCACCATGCCCTCGAGCGCGGGACACTCGGCCGCGGCACCGATGACGGCGGTGGTGGCATCGGCGGTGAACTGACGCGCGTGCACCAGGCCGGCACGGGCGTCGGGTTCCCACACGCTGAGGTTGATCACCACATGAGGGTTGAACTTGGTGACGACATCGACGATGCGTTCACGCTGGCTGGGCTGTAGCAGGTGGAACTCCGCCATGCGCAGGCGTCGCCGCGGCGGATCGACGTCGATCCCCACCAGCGAACCCACCCACGGTTCGGCTTCCAGCTTGGCGGCGACGAGCGAGCCCAGCTCGCCGCCCATCCCGCTCACGAGCACTCGCTGTCCGCGCACATCACCACGTTACCCATTGGTAAGCTGCTGGGTGGCACGGTGCTGCACGGCTCGGGTCCGATCTGCCAGATCGGCGCCGAATCGGGTGGTGCGGGTGCTTTAGAGCGCAGCGGAGTCTGCCGATTGTTTGATCGCGCACCCGTTTCCGGAGGTCCCTCCTGTGTCCAGCCCCGCTGCAGCCCCATCGACGGCGCTTGCCGTTCGTTGGCGCGCCGCGGTGTGGACGGTCGCGTTGGTGCTGTCGCTGGTGACGGTGCCCGTGTTGGGGGCGAACCGCACCGAAGGCGCGCCCGCGGCGGTGACATGTCCGGGTGCTTCCTACGTCGTGGTGTCCGGCGACTCGTGGTCGCGCATCGCGTCGCGCGCGGGCGTGACGATGACGGCGCTGCTGCAGGCCAACAACGCCACGACTGCCAAGGTGATCCACCCCGGCGACGTGCTGTGCCTGCCGGCGGGGGCCACGAACACGACGTCCAGCACGACCACCACGGTGTCGCCGTCGTCGGTGGCGATCGCCCAGTTCCCCGTGCAAGGGCTGTGCTGGTTCTCCGACAGCTTCGCCGCGCCGCGCTCAGGTGGCCGCTCGCATGAAGGCGTCGACATCCTGGCGGCGCTGGGCAACAAGGTCTACGCGGTCGACGATGGTGTGCTGACCAAGCAGTACCTCGACACGCCCGGTGCGTTGGCGGGCAACGGTTGGCGGCTCACCCGCGCTGACGGTACGTACTTCTTCTACGCGCACCTGTCCGCGTTCGCGCCGGGGTTGGCCGTGGGCTCGACGGTGAAGGCCGGCCAGATCATCGGTCTGATCGGCATGACCGGCAACGCGGGTGCGAACCATCTGCACTTCGAGGTGCACCCGGGCGGCGGTGCGGCGATCAACCCGACGCCGGTGGTGGCGGCGGTCAACGGGTGCCGCAGCACCAAGGTGCCGGTGCAGCCTGGCGACACGACGACCACGAGCAGCACCACCACGACGGTGGCCGCGACGACCACCACGATCAAGCCTGCCTCCACGACCTCCACCACGAGTACGACCACCACCGCACCGGCGCGAGCCGCGCTGGCCGGCCCCGGGCTGTGGCAGTCCGTCTCGCCCTCCTTGGTGCTCGACACCACCCTCCCCGCCAACACCTCGCGCACGGTCAACGTGGGCAGCGTCCGTGGTGTGCCATCCACCACCAATGGCGTGATGGTGCGGGTGGTCGTGGTGCGGCCGACGGCCAATGGGTCCGTCACGCTGTCCGCGTGTGCTGGGGGCGCGCCGACGTCCGTCACCATGAACTACGCGCCGTCGCGTATGAACGCGACGATGACCACCACGGCGGTCACTGGTGGCACGTTCTGCGTGCGCACCACCAGCGCCGCGTGGGTGCGGGTGGACATCGTCGGCTACGAGTCGGCATCCGGGATGGGCGTGTCACCGGTGGTCGCTCGGCGGGTCGTTGACACCAAGGCGGCCGGCAAGCGACTAGTCGCAGGTCAAACGTTGACCGTGTCGCCGGCAAAACTGGCTCTGCCTGCCGACGCTGCGGGGGTGACGGCGACCTTCACGGTCGTGTCCCCCTCCGTCAGCGGCCAGCTGTACGTCGGCGCGTGTGGCGGAACGTTGTGGCGTGTCGGCTACACGAAGACGAGCCCGCAGGTGTTCTCGGTGATCACCAAGGTCGGGGCAGCCGGCCTGTGTGTGAAGACCACCGCCACGTTGGACCTCACCGTGGACGTCACTGGTGTGTGGGGCGCAGGTGCTCCACTGACCGCCGCTGCGCCGGTGCGACTGTTCGATTCGCGCTCGGGAGCCCCGATCACTGCCGCACAACAGCAGGTCGTCGTCGCCGTACCGGCCGGCGCCACCCGCGCGCAGCTGACAGTCGGCTTGTTGAGCAAGGGTTCGCTGTACCTGTGGAACTGCGCGACTGCGCAGCCGAGTGCGCCGGTGGTGTCGACCGCGAGCGCGCCGTCGTCGGTGACGGTGACGGTCGACGTCACCGGTGGCAAGTTGTGCCTCGCCTCCACCGGGTCGGCGCAGGCGACGCTGGATTTGGTGGCGTACGGCTGACCGCGTTGAGGTGGGCGTGCCTCAGCCGAGGCCGCGCGAGTCCTGCTTGAGGGCGGTGTCCACGCACAGCGCCGAGGCCACCACCAGCGCGTTCAACGGCTGCGGCAACGCGGCGTGGATCTGCACCACGTAGTTGTCAGCGGTGGTGAACATCGTCTTGGCGATGCCCTCGAACGTCTTGGTGATGCGTGCCACCTCGTTGCCGGTGTGGTCCTCGATGCGGAAGTTCCACGCGCGCCAGTTCTCGGCCTTGATCGCGCCGTAGCTGTAGCCGCCGGCCTGCAGCGAGAAGTTGATCTTGCCGATCATGTTCTCCTGCACGATGCGACCGATCTCCTGGTCGTTGCCGTCGCTGACGATCACGGTGCTCTTCATCACCTTCGCCGGGCGGGTGATGCGCAACAGCACCTGGCCGGCCATGTCGGTGACCTCGAGCTTGTGGGTCATGAACTGGTCGAGGCTGGTGACGAGGCGCAGCGCCTTCTTGGCCGCGCTTTGTCCGACCTGGTTCACCGCCGCGATCTGACGGCCGTCCTTGTCGAACACGCTGTACTGGTTGTTCAGCTCGATGATCTTGGCCTTCTGGTTGACGACCAGCACCGGCTCGCTGAAGATCGTGCCGCCACCCTGGAAGGCGACACCCTGGATGTTGGCGCCGCGGTACTTGTCCTGCCCGTAGACCTGCTGCTGGATCTTGCTGGGGTCGCCCTCGTTGCCGATCGTGAGGGCATTGTCCACTCGGTCCAGCCCGCTCTGCGCGGGCGTGCCCCCTTGGACCGGGTCATTGCCCTGGATGCCGTTGTCGCTGACGTGATCCGTCCAGGCGGTGCCGTTCCAGTACCGCATCTGGTGGCGCTTGGTGGGGTCCGGGTACCAGTTCGCAGGAGTCGTGCTCATGCCCCGCATCGTAGGCGCGGCGCACCCATGCCCTGGCCGCGCTGCTGGGTTGCGGGCGTCAGGCCGCCGCCTGTTGTGGTGGTCGTTGTCGGGTTTTGGGTGGGCAGTTGATGATGGTGCCGTCGGCGAGTTGCAGGCGCAGGTTGTGTGCGTTGCCGAGGACTTTCACCCCGGGTGAGTGCTTCAGTTTGTGGTGGTGTCGGCACCACAGGCCGAGGTTGTCCAGGTCGGTGGTGCCGCCGTCTTCCCAGCCGATGAGGTGGTCGACGTCGCACCATGCGGGTGGGATGCGGCAATCTTCGAACCTGCAGCCGCCGTCGCGGGCCACCAAGGCCGTGTATTGGGCGTCGGTGGCGTAGCGGACGCTGCGGCCCAGGTCGAGGATGTGTGACCCGGCGGTGATGACTCGTTGGATGGTGGCTTGTTCGCACAGGAACCGTGCCACATGGGCGGGGATGCGGTCACCGAACGACGTGACTGCTGTGTCGGGGTTGTCGGCGTCGATGATGATCAACAGGTTCGGGTTCTCCCGCCCACCAGTGACTTCACCCTTCGCGTAGGCGACTGCCAACTGGATGAGCCCGTCGGCCATCCGCTGCTCGGTGGTACGCGCGTCACCCGCAGAAGGTTTGCCGGCGATGTGAGTGATCGCGTTGGTGACCTGACGCACATCGATCGACGGTGCCACCAGAGTGAGCGAGCTCATCCCGTCACCCAACTTCTTGGTGGTCAGCGAACGCTTCGCATACCTGCGCGCCTCAGCCTCTTCCGGTGTCTCCGTGGAGAACGTCGACTTCCACGTGTCGGCCGCGTCCTTCGCGTCGCGCGGATCGGCACCCTTGCACGCATCCACAAGACCCGCCACATCCGCGGCGTCCGCACCTTCGGGCACCGATGTCACTGCGTCGAACAGGCTCTCCGCGGTCGCCGCGGACACCTCGCCAGCCTCGGCGGCGGCATCCAGTTCGGGGGACGCGCCCAACGCCTCACCCAACCGTTTGCGCGACATCGCGTCGCCGATGGATGTCTTGGTCGTGCCGGCCAGCCAGTCGGCCACGCTGCGGAACCCGGTCCCGGCCCACAAACGCCGGGCTTCGGCTTCGT
>CAZREK010000150.1:0-6124 GCA_964598965.1 uncultured Bifidobacterium sp.
ATGACGGTGACGGCGTGTGGGCGGACGACTGGGAAAGCCCCGTCAACTGAGGGATCGACATGCCTGATCGAGATCTTGACGCCGACATCGTGTTCCACGAGTTTGTGCGCCGGCGGGCCAACGCGCCTGAGCATCCTGCGCAGCAAGAGGCGACCGGTCACCAGCGGCCGGACACGGTTGACGAGACGGATCTGACGGCCGGCTTCGCGTCGTTGCCTGAGGTGGATGACGAAGTCATCGTTGCGCAATGGGAGCACGCGTCGCCGCACTACGAAGCGGTGGTTCCGGACGGCGCCGACGACGATGCGCCGCTCGGTTCTGTGGGGCTGGAGATCGACGAGCTCGACGACCTCAACCTGTGAGCGGGTGTGCCATGCGGCAAGATGTCGGCCACGATCGGTGCACGACGGGAAAGGGGGTGGCATCGCGATGACCGACTGGAGTTCGGTGTTCGGCAGCGCCGGATTCGTCGCCGTTGACGAACCGGTCACCGGCGAGGCCTGGGATCTCCTGCCCGTCGGCGGTGTCGACGATGCAGCGTGGCTGGGCTCGGGCGATCTTGGCGTTGAGGACATCGACGCGCACGCCGACGACGATCCTGTGACGGGTTGGCGTCTCCGGCCCGCTCGCGCGGATTCGCTCCCCGACGTCGCGCCGACCGTGCACGACTCTGCGGACGACGCTGCCCACGACGATGGCGACGACGCAGATGTCGACGAGCCGGCGATCAGTGCGTCGACGATCGAGTGGTACTCAGAACAGCACGACCCACTCCTGCAGAACGGGCCTGCTGACAGCGAGCTGCTGGACGACCTCGACGCCGACGGATTCGACTCGACCGATGAGTCGGACGATACGGAGCCGGATCTGCAGTGACCCGTGACGACCTGCTCGACGCCATCGACGCGTCGCTCGAACAGTTGGACACGGTGTTGGCCGAGCTGGAGCGCGACGACCTGCGTGCCCGGGTGGCGGGCGCGCGTGCTCGGCTGGATCGGCCCACCACGGTGGTGTGCGTCGTGGGGGAGTTCAAGCAGGGCAAGAGCTCGTTGGTGAACGCCATCATCGGCACCGACGTTTGCCCGGTGGACGACGACATCGCCACGTCGGTGTTGACGCTGGTGCGCCACGGCGACCAGCCGGGGGCGGTCGTTCGGCGGCGGGTCGACGGCGAGGCCACCGCTGAACGGATGACGGTGGAGGCCGCCACGCAGCTGGTGTGCGAGCGTGCAGACGGCAACGACGGTGTCGAGCGAGTCGACATCGCGGTGCCGTCGCCGGCTCTGGCGGGCGGCCTGGCGCTGGTGGACACGCCCGGTGCGGGGGGTGTGCGCGCCGGGCACGGCGCAGCCACGCTCGCGTTCCTACCCTTCGCCGACGGGATGGTGTTCGTCACCGACGGGACCAACGAGCTGACGCAACCCGAGCTCGACTTCCTGGGCGAGGCGCGCAACCGTTGCCCGCACGTGATCATCGCTCTCACCAAGACGGACATCGCGCCGGAGTGGCGGCGGATCCTGGCGCTGAACCAGGGCCACCTCGACCGCCTGCAGCTGGACATCCCGATCATGCCGCTGTCCGCCGAACTGCACCGCGACAGTGCCATCGGCGGCGACGCTGGTGTCGGCGCGCTGTTGCAGGCGCTGGACGAGCGCATCGTGCAGCCGGCGCGGAGCTCGTCGGCGTCTCGGATCGCGGTGGAGGTGTCGGCAATGGTGCGCGCCGTCACAGAGGGAATGGAAGGCCGGCGAGCGGTGCTCGAGCAACCTTCGGCGCTGGCGGACCTCGAGGCGCGGGTGGCCGCCGCGCTGCAGCGCATCGAGCACCTGCGCGGCCCGGCCGCACGCTGGAGCATCGCACTGGGCGATCGCATGGCCGACCTCTCCAACGACGCCGGGTTCCAGTTCAGAGGCGGACTCCGAGATCTCCTTCGTCGTCACGAGGAAGCCATCGAGTCGCTGAAGACGGCCGAGCAGTGGGAGGAACAGGCCGGCCGCCTGCAGGACGATTTGTCCGCAGTGGTAACACGCCTGTTCGTCGCCATCGAAGACGGCCGCCGTGCAGTGCGCGACGACTTGTTGGAGCTGCTGGCCGCGGAGGACGAGGAGTTGGGCGGTGTCCGGGGCGCGTTGTCGCTGCGCGAGCTGTCGATCACCGACTTGTGGAAGGGCAAGCCGTTGGACACCGGCTCGCTCAGCGCCAAGGCCGTGCAGACCGGCCTCACGGGTCTGCGTGGTGCGCAGAGCGGCATCATGTTGTTCGGCATGACGTCCCAGTTCCTGCCGGCTGCGGCGGCCACCTTCTTGGTCAGCAACCCGGTGCTGTTGGCCGTCGGAGCAGTGTTCGGTGGTTACCAGCTGCTCGAAGACCGCAAGCGGAAGGTGACGATGCGTCGTCAGTCGGCGCGCACCCAGTTGCGGCAGTTCACCGACGACGTGCAGTTCGAGGTCACCAACGAGATGGGGGTGATGCTGCGCACCGCGCAACGCGAGCTGCGCGACGAGTTCACGTCCATGCTCGGCGAGCTGCAGCGCACCTGGACCGAGTCCGTGAGCCAGGCCAAGGCCGCGCTCGCCAGCGGGGCCACCGAGCGGGTGGTCGAGATCGAAGCCATCGACCGCCGGGCAGCCACGCTGCACGCGGCCGACGCTGCAGTCACCCAGGCCGTCACGCAACTGTCGACGATCGAGGCCGCGGGGGAGCTGCAGTGATCAATCCCGGGCCCAGCACCATTGCGCTCGTGGGCGAACTGTGCGAACGGGTCGAGCGCTCAGCGCCCGGTACTCCATACGCCGAAGAGGCCCGTCGCATCCGCGAACGCGCCACCGGCCCGCTGCGTGTCGCCATTGCCGGCCGGGTGAAGGCGGGCAAGAGCACGATGCTGAACGCACTGGTGGGCGAACGCTTGGCAGCAACCGACGCCGGCGAGTGCACCCGCGTGGTCACCGTCTACCGCCACGGCGACACGTACGAGGTGAACGGTGTCGGGCTGGACGCACGGCTGCGACCGCTGCGCATGGTGCAGGACGACGGCGCGTGGGCGATCGATCTCGGTGGTACGCCACCTGCGGAGTTCGAACGCATCGACGTGGCCTGGCCGTCGTCCGTGCTCGCGGACCTCACTGTCGTGGACACGCCCGGCCTCGGCTCGCTGGACGGTGCGACCTCGCGTCGCAGCTTGGACTTCCTGGTGGAGCACGTGGACGGCTCAGGTGCCGACGCGGTGATCTACCTCATGCGGCATCTGCACGCGCTGGATGCCGAGTTCCTGGAAGCCTTCATGGACCGCAGCGTCATCGGTGCGTCGCCGGTGAACAGCATCGCCGTGCTCGCCCGTCCCGACGAGGTCGGTGCCTGTCGGCGTGACGCGATGCAATCGGCGCAGCGCATTGCTCAGCGGATGGCTTGCGAGGCGCGCGTGCGCTCGCTCGTCAGCGCGGTCGTGCCGGTGGCCGGCCTCCTGGCCGAGACGGCGCAAACCTTGCGTGAGTCGGAGTTCGCCGCGCTCGCCAGGCTGGCGTTGCTGCCCGCCGACGAGCTGCACCTCCTGCTGCGATCCGTCGACGATCTGTGCGAGGTCAGTCGTTCCGACCTGACGGTCGAGACGCGGCGCGCTCTGCTGGGGCGGTTGGGGCTGTTCGGCGTACGCCTGGCGATCGACGAGATCTCCTCTGGCAGGGCCACCACATCCGGTGATCTCGCGCGTGCGCTGCTGGAGGCGTCCGGTTTGTCGGAGCTGAGAGCTTTGATCCGCGAGCGGTTCCTGCCGCGCGCGCAGACGCTGAAGGCACACACGGCGCTGGTGTCGCTGGACAACCTCGTTCGGAAGATGGCCGATGATCACGGGGCACTGGTGCACGACATGCGACGCGAGCTGGAGCGGGCTGCAGCCGAAGGCAGCGATCTCGCTGCGCTCACCGCCGCCCACCTGGTGACGGCGGAGGTCGTGCGCACCACGACTGCCGAGCGAGCAGAGGTGGAGGCCGTGCTGCTGGCACCCGCCGGCCCCGACGCCGCGATACGCGGCACGGACGAGCGCGAACTGTTGGCCGGCATCGAGCGCTGGCGCGTTCGTGGCAGCGACCCTCGGGGTGGGCAGCTGTTGGCACAGGTGTCCGAGACGATGGCGCGGGTGTACGAGCGCGCGTTGGAGCCGACGGATGGGTGAACTCCTGCCAGCACCCGCCGGCTGGCGCACGCACGCAGAGGGCGATGGCTGGCGCCGTATGCGACACTCGCAACACGCGGCGGTGATGGTGTTGCAGGCGCGCCCCACGGATGGGCCGTGCGACCCACGAGGCGTCGCGGCTCGGTTGGCGCAGAGCGCCGGCACGGCCGAGCGGCCCGCGCTGGTGGAGTACCGCGGCTGGGGACGGTTCTCCGACCGCGATGTCGCGTTGCAGGTGTTGTCCGCCGGCACCGCGCACGTGATGCACGCCGTGTGGGTGGACGGCGGGTCCTGCGTGGCGGTCGCGGTCACCACCACAGCTGCGGTTGCCGAGCAGGTGGGTGTGCTGTTCGCCGAGGCGGTGGCAGAACTGGTGGCCGGAGGCAACGCGTGACAGCGACGATGGTCGGTCGCTCCGCGGAACGTGCTCGGTTGGAGGAGGCACTGCGCCGTGCCGCCCGTGGCGACGGCAATGCCGTTGCGGTGTTGGGCGCACCCGGCTCGGGTCGCACCGCGCTGCTGGCGACGGCTTCGCAGCAGGCGGCCGCTGACGGGTGGATCGTCCGCCGTGGCGCCGGGCGTCGCTCGGAGGCTCACGTCGACGGGGCGGTGGTGCACGAGTTGCTGGGCGGAGCCGTCGTCGAACCGTCGGCGGTGACCGATGCGATTCGGCAGTTGGGGACCGAGCGACCGTGCCTGGTCACAGTGGACGATCTGCACCTCGCGGACGGTGCCAGCGCGCTGGCCGTGTTGTATGCGGCGCGCCGTCTGGTGGGCGCGCGGGTGGCGGTGTTGCTGTCGCTGGGAGCGGGTAGCGACCACGACCTGTCGGGCATCGAACGGCTGGAGCTGGACGGTCTGGCCGAGCACGAGGTGGAGGAGCTGTTCGCCGCCGTCGCCGGGCCGGTGGCCTCCGCGGTGGTGCAGCGGGTGATGCACCTGACCGCCGGCAATCCGCTGGCGGTGATCGACCTCGCCCGCCGCAGCACGCCAGAGCAGCGCTCTGGTGTGCACGCGATCAGCGACCTTCCCGAGGTCAGCGAGGCCTTGGTGTTGTCGTTCGCCGAGCCACTTCGGGCGCTGTCCGATCCTGCCCGCCGCGCCCTGTGCGTGGCCGCCGCGGAACCGACGGGGCGACTGGATGTCATTGCTGGGGCGCTGGCCCGCCTCGGTGACTCGATCGACGCACTCGAAGCGGCGGAGGCGATCGGCGTGGTGACGCTGGCGGAAGGGCGGGTGGCGTTCGACCATCCGATGCGCCGTGTGGTGGCCTATGCCTCGCTGGCCATCGCGTCTCGCCGCGCAGCTCACCGCGCGCTGGCCGCGGCGTGGGCGGACCCGGCCGTCGGTGTCGAACGCGTGCGCCATCTCGTTGCCGGTGCTGTCGGGCCCGACGACTCCCTGGCCGACGACGTGCAGTTGATCGCCGAGCACCTTGGCAGAACCGGCCGCGACAACGAGGCGCGGACCGCCTGGCGTGCGGCGGCGGCGTTGAGCGTGGACCCGAGACGCAAGGCGGCGCGCGAGCAACGCGCCGAAGCCACGACGTCCGCGACGCAGCAGCCACCGGTCAGCGGCCCCCTCGCCGCGCTCAGCCCGGCAGAGCTGAGAGTGGCGACGGTGATCGCAGAAGGTCTCACCAACAAACAGACGGCCGAGCGCCTGTTCCTGTCGGCGAAGACGGTTGACGCCCACCTGCAGTCGATCTTCCGCAAGCTGCAGGTCAACACGCGGGCTCAGCTGGCGGTCACGGTCGCGAGGAGCACGTCGTGAGTGACGCATCCATGCCCGCGTGGTTGAACGGAAGGTTTCAACCGCTGCCCGACGTTGCCGACTGGGACGCGCTGGCCGCGGGGCTCGACGTGGAGGCGCACTTCGCCTCGGTGGTGGCATTGGCCGCCGAGGTGTTGGATGTTCGCGATCCATGGGCAGAGGTCGCCGACGACGCAGTGCGGC
>CAZREK010000151.1:0-6113 GCA_964598965.1 uncultured Bifidobacterium sp.
GGCCGCGCCCCGGCAAGCTGCAGGTGACACCGTCGAAACCGTGCGTCACACAGCACGACTTGTCGCTGGCGTACACGCCGGGCGTGGCCAAGCCATGCCGTGCCATCAAGGACGACCCCGAGGCCGCATACCGCTTCACCGGCAAGGGCAACCTCGTCGCCGTGGTCTCCAACGGCACGGCCGTGCTGGGCCTTGGCAACATCGGTCCGCTGGCCGGCAAGCCGGTGATGGAGGGCAAGGGCGTCCTCTTCAAGCGCTTCGCCGGCATCGACGTGTTCGACATCGAGCTGGACACCACCGACCCCGACCGGTTGATCGACGTCGTGGCGGCGCTGGGTCCGACGTTCGGCGGCATCAACTTGGAGGACATCAAGGCCCCCGAGTGCTTCTACATCGAGGAGCAGCTGCGCGCCCGGCTCGACATACCCGTCATGCACGACGACCAGCACGGCACCGCGATCATCTCCTCTGCCGCGCTGCTGAACGCGCTGGAGATCGTCGGCAAGAAGATTGAGGACGTCCGCGTGGTGTTCTCCGGCGCCGGCGCCGCAGGTATCGCCTGTGCGCGCATGTACCTCGACCTGGGCGTGCGGCCCGAGCACCTGCTGATGGTCGACACCGTCGGCGTCATCCACCACGGGCGCACCGAGCACATGAACCCCTACAAGCAGCGCTTCGCAGTCGACACCGACTGCCGCACATTGGCCGACGCAGTGCGTGGCGCCGACGTGTTCGCCGGTGTGTCCACCCGCGACGTGCTGACCCCGGACATGCTGCGGTCGATGGCGCCGCAGCCGATCGTGCTGGCGATGGCCAACCCCGACCCGGAGATCGCTTACGACGTGGCGATGGCAACTCGCGACGACGTGCTGATGGCCACCGGTCGCTCTGACTATCCGAACCAAGTGAACAACGTCCTGGGCTTCCCGTTCATCTTCCGTGGCGCGCTCGACGTGCGTGCCACCGAGATCAACGAGGCGATGAAGATGGCCGCGGCGAGGGCGCTCGCCCAGTTGGCCCGCGAGGACGTGCCCGACCAGGTGGTGAAGGCCTACGGGTTGACGGAGTTGCGCTTCGGGCGTGAGTACCTGATCCCCAAGCCGTTCGACCCGCGTGTGCTGTTGCGCGTCGCGCCTGCCGTGGCCGCGGCGGCGATGGATACAGGTGTGGCTCGCCGACCGCTGCCCAGCATCGACGCCTACGTCGAGTCGCTCGAGCGCTACCTCGGACCGTCGCGCGAGGTCATGCACCTCGTGGTGCACAAGGCGCAGGCCCACCCCACCAACCGCCTGGTGTTCACCGACGCCGACGACCCCAAGGTGCTGCGTGCGCTGCGGGCCGTGGTCGACCAGCGCATCGCCGTGCCGCTGCTGGTCGGTGATGAACGATCGATCATGGCACGAGCCGACGAAATGGGTATCGACCTCGACGGTGTGGAGATCGTCGACGTCGCCACCTCGCCGCTGCTCGATGAGCTGACCCACTGCCTGTTCGAATGCCGCAGCCGCAAGGGCCTCACCCCCGCAGGTGCTGCGGCGCAGATTCGCGACCGGCGCATCTTCGGGCTGGCGATGGTGGCCAGTGGCCGCGCCGAGGGCTTCGTCGGCGGCAGCACGGCGACCTACGCGGAGACGATCCGACCGGCGATCCAGCTGATCGGCCTGCGCGACGGTGTCAGCCGGGTGTCCGCGCTGCAGCTGCTGGTGCTGGACGACCGGCTCGTCTTCTGCGCGGACACGATGATCAACATCGAACCCACCGCGGACGAGTTGGCCGAGATCGCCGAGCTCGCCGCCGACACCACCCGATTGTTCGATATTGCGCCGAAGGTGGCGATGCTGTCGTTCTCCAGCTTCGGTTCGGTGCGCCATCCGCTCGCTGAGCGCGTCGCCCACGCCGCGTCGATCCTGCACGAGCGTCGCCCCGACCTGGTGGTCGACGGCGAGATGCACCTCGACGCAGCACTGGTGGAGGACGTCGCCCGCGAGCACTACCCGCAGTCGCGCGTGCAGGGCGACGCCAACGTGCTGGTGTTCCCGAACCTCGCCGCGGCGAACATCGGCTACAAGCTGGTGCAGCGCCTCGGTCGCGCCGACACCATCGGCCCGCTGCTGATGGGCATGCGCCGCCCGATCGGTGTGATCCAGGCCGGCTCGTCAGTGGCCGACATCGTCAACCTCGCCGCCATCACCAGCGCCACCGCCGACCTGCAGCCCGTCGCCCCGGTCAGGTGGTGAGGAGCGGGCCTGCGGAGAGCGCCGCGAGCGGGCAGGCTTCGCCCGTGATGCTGCCGTCGGCCGCGCGTTACCTTGCGATGGGGTGGGCTGCCGGCATCAGCCCAGCAGCGCGTTCGCTTCGCGAACGCGCTTGAAGGCGCCCTTCGGCACGTAGAGCACCTGAGAATGCACAGTGAAACGCCACCAGAGTCCCGTTGGCTCACCGATCGGGGTTCTCGGCCCTTCGGCGACGATTCCGGTCGGCGGGGCCGCCTTCCAGAGTCCTCGCGAAAACACGATGAGCCGTTGGTTAGTGACGGCCACGACGCGGTACTTCGTGCCGGACAACAGGATGCCGAGCACACCGAACATACCCCACCAGCCCGACTTGGTCTGAGCCCCAAAGACAGCTTGAATCGTCTCTCCGGGTTGGAGGTAATCGCCCGCCGTTGCGGCCATCTTCTCTGTGAGTGACATGGAAGAACTGTAGCGAGTGAGATCGGTTGCGCGCGACCATCGCCACCGAGTTGTCGAGATGATCACGCACGACCGTTGGTTCGGCGATGACCGAACACGGAGGCCGACTTGCTCGGGATCTCCGCAGGGAGTCGGCCACCCTTCAGACGGGGACGGCGAGGCGGTCGACGGCTTCGACGACGACATCGTCCACCGTCACGGTGCCACCCTTGATCGCACGGGCCAGGTCGACCCGCATGTCGTGCTCCCAGAACTTGCCCAGGTGCGTCGCAGTTGCGGCCACCGCGTCGGTGGTGGGGTCGGCGGCCATCTGACGGCCGATCTGGTTGGCCATGCGCACCAGCGCGCCCAGACGGTGTTCGGGGTGGTCCGTCTCCACCGTCGCCGCCGAACGGCCCGGCGTCACCTGCACGGCGGTGACCTTGTACTCAGGGCAGTTGGTGGCCCAGTCGCTGTTCTCGGTGGTCACCACGTTGGCCCCACTGACCGGGTGGTGGAACGTCGTGTACACCACACCCTGCGTCATGCGGTCGCTGACCACAGCGGTCATCGTGGTGGTACCCACGCGGCTGGCGAGGGTGACCTCGTCGCCGGTGCGAATGCCACGCTCCTCGGCGTCGGCCGGGTGGATCTCCAGCACGTCCTCGCCGTGCCAGCGCAGGTTGTCCGTGCGCCGCGTCTGCGCACCCACGTTGTACTGGCTGAGGATGCGGCCGGTGGTGAGCAGCAACGGGTAGCGGCGGCTGGACCGTTCCTCGGTGGCGACGTAGGGCGTGATGGTGAAGCGGCCCAGGCCACGCACGAACTTGCCCACGTGCATGATCGGCGTACCGTCGGGGTTGGCGTCGTTGCACGGCCACTGCAGGCTGCCCTCAGCGTCGAGGCGGGCGAACGACACACCCGCGAACGTGGGCGTGAGCGCGGCGATCTCGTCCATGATTTCGCTCTCGTGCTGGTAGCTGAACGGCGCACCGAGCGCGGCGGCCAGTTCGCACACGGCTTGCCACTCGTGCTTGCCGTTGCGCGGGGCCATCACCGGGCGCACGCGGTTGATGCGCCGCTCGGCGTTGGTGAACGTGCCGTCCTTCTCCAGGAAGCTGGTGCCGGGCAGGAACACGTGGGCGAACTTGGCGGT
Source organism: uncultured Bifidobacterium sp. (assembly GCA_964598965.1). Lineage (GTDB taxonomy): Bacteria > Actinomycetota > Acidimicrobiia > Acidimicrobiales > Ilumatobacteraceae > UBA668. The sequence continues at coordinate 3,829 of CAZREK010000151.1, forward strand.
CTCGTTGAGGAACAGGTCCTGGACGATCACCACGTCCATCGCCTTCAGCGCCTCGGTGACGTGCACCGTGTTCGGGTCGCTCTGCGCGATGTCCTCGCCCTGGATGAAGATGCCCTTGAACCCACCGACCTCGCCGCGGCCGTCGAGCGCCGCGTCGAGCATGTTGGGAATGCGCAGGCCGGGCACCGGCTGGATGCTGTGGCCCCACATCTGCTCGAACATGCCGCGCACTGTGTCGTCACTGACGTGGCGGTAGCCGGACAGTTCGTGCGGGAACGAGCCCATGTCGCACGAGCCCTGCACGTTGTTCTGGCCGCGCAACGGGTTCACGCCCACGCCGTCGCGGCCGAGGTTGCCGGTGGCCATCGCCAGGTTGGCCATGCCCATCACCATCGTGCTGCCCTGGCTGTGCTCGGTGACGCCGAGGCCGTAGTAGATGGCCGCGTTGCCGCCGGTGGCATAGAGGCGGGCGGCGGCGCGCACCTCGGTGGCGGGCACGCCGGTGTGCGCCTCCAGCGTCTCGGGGCTGTTCTCCTCGCGGGCGACGAACTCGGCCCATGCGGCGAACTCGGCCGGGTCGCAGCGGTCGCGCACGAAGGCCTCGTTCACCAGGCTCTCGGTGACGATCACGTGAGCGAGCGCGTTGATGACGGCCACGTTGGTGCCGGGGCGCAGCTGCAGGTGGTGTGCGGCACGCACGTGCGGCGTGTTGACCAACTCGATGCGCCGCGGGTCGGCGACGATCAGCTGCGCGCCTTCGCGCAGGCGCTTCTTCAACCGCGAGCCGAACACCGGGTGGGCGTCGGTGGGGTTGGCGCCGATCAGCAGCACGACGTCGGCCTGCTCGACACTCTTGAAGTCCTGCGTGCCGGCCGATGTGCCGAACGCCTGCGACAGGCCGAAGCCAGTTGGCGAGTGGCACACGCGGGCGCAGGTGTCCACGTTGTTGTTGCCGAACGCGGTGCGCACCATCTTCTGCACCACGAACACTTCTTCGTTGGTGCAGCGCGAGGAGGTGATGCCGCCGATCGAGTTCTGACCGTGGCGGGCCTGCACGTCCTTCAGACGGGCAGCGGCGTGGGCGATCGCTTCCTCCCACGACACCACGCGCCACTCGTCGTCGATGGTGTCGCGCACCATCGGCTCCAGCTGGCGATCGGCGTGCGAGGCGTAGCCCCACGCGAAGCGGCCCTTCACACACGAGTGGCCCTCGTTCGCGCCACCGTCCTTGTAGGGCACCATGCGCACGACGGTGTCGCCCTGCATCTCCGCCTTGAACGAGCAGCCCACGCCGCAGTACGCGCAAGTGGTGAGCACCGTGCGCCGCGGCTGGCCGAGTTCGATGACCGTGTTCTCCGTGAGCGTGGCCGTGGGGCACACCTGCACGCACGCGCCGCACGACACGCACGGCGAGTCGAAGAAGTTGCCGTTCATGCCGGCCGCGACGCGCGAGCCGAAGCCGCGGCCTTCGATGGTGAGCGCGAACGTGCCCTGCACTTCCTCGCAGGCGCGCACGCAGCGCGAGCAGACGATGCACTTCGAGCTGTCGAACGTGAAGTACGGGTTGCTGGTGTCCTTCGCCAGGCCGAGGTGGTTGTCGCCGTCCACGCCGTAGCGCACCTCGCGCAGGCCGACCGCGCCGGCCATGTCCTGCAGCTCGCAGTCACCGTTGGCCGCGCAGGTGAGGCAGTCCAGCGGGTGGTCGCTGATGTACAGCTCCATCACGCCCGTGCGCAGGCGTGCCAGCTTGGGCGACTGTGTGGTGACGCTCATGCCGGGCGCAACGGGCGTGGTGCACGAGGCGGGCGTGCCCTTGCGGCCCTCGATCTCCACCAGGCACAGGCGGCACGAGCCGAACGGGTCGAGGCGATCCGTCGCGCACAGCTTGGGGACATCGACACCGCACATGCCGGCGGCGCGCATGATGGAAGTGCCCTCGGCAACCTTCACCGGTTGGCCGTCGATGGTCAGCTCCACGGTCGCCGGCGCAGGCGTGCGCTCCCGGCGATCAGGGGCGGGTGTGCCGAGGTCGTGTTCGAGAATCGTCATGCGAAGTCCCCCTCGAAGCGGGCCAGTGCGCTGCGCACCGGCAACGGGGTGAGACCGCCCATCGCACACAGCGAGGCATCGGTCATCACATCCAGCAGGTCGACCAGCAACTCCAGGTTCGCTGCCCGGTCGCCCCCCGCCGTGATCTTGTCGATCAACTCCACGCCACGCGTGCTGCCGATGCGGCATGGCGTGCACTTGCCGCATGACTCGGCCGCGCAGAACTCCATCGCGAA
>CAZREK010000152.1:0-6112 GCA_964598965.1 uncultured Bifidobacterium sp.
ATGCCGACACGCAGTTGGTTTGGCGCGATGACCTGCTCCAGTCGTTCCAGCTGGTGTTCGCGTCGGCCCGCACCGGCCAAGGTGCACTGCCGGTCCCCCCAGCGCTGTGGCCCACCATCGACACGCTGATCGTCACCTCCATGCACGCGATCAGCGGCGTCGACGACCCCGGTGCCCGCATGCGCGCCCGCGGCCAGGCGACTTGCGAGCTACCCATCGAGTCGTTGACACGTTCTGCTGGCCATTCACAGAATGCGGCGGATCGGTCCGATCGGCAACGAGCGATCGACCGACGAACCACCGAGCGGCTGGCGAAGTCGCTCGCGCGTCTAGCAGATGTCGTGCACACCCTTGTGCCCGTCGACGACGAAGTCGAGGCACTCCATACCGATCACCTCGCACGACTACTCCGAGAGCTCTCCGCCACAATGACCCTGCACGAAGTCGCCGCACCTGGTGCGACCGCGGCTACCCGAGTCGCAGCGCGTGCCGGCGAGGCACTGAAGCCAGCCGAACTGGAGCTGCTGGAGACCGCCCTAGCCGACCTCGACAAACCAGCCCAGTGGGGCCACGCGGGCGACTCCCTGGACCGCCTGGTCAACGCACTCGACCAAGGATCTCGTTGACTGCCCTACCGCGCCTCGCGGGCTGACATCACTTCGCGGGCTTGAGCACCGTCCGCAGGTGCGCGGCCACCGCCGGCACCAGGTGGGCGAACTGGCCTGGAGCGCTCACGAACTCCGAGAGCTTTAGTGGCCACAGGGCAGTCACACCGTTCACGATCTTGGGCTTCATGATCCAGCCCCACTCGCAGCCGATGAAGCACAGCACTCCGCGGACAGGTACCGCTGCGAACGAGTCGCCCAGCACCTTTCGCACTGCGTCCAACTGGCCCAGCACACCGTCGGCCAGCTTCGTGCGGTCGCGGCCGTTGACGTACAAGCGCCAGTCCGGGCGGAACACCGACCCGACGTTTCGCTCCTCGATTCCACCGCTGTACTTCTTCGCGTCGATCACATAGATGCCGGCGGGACCGACCGCAATGTGGTCGATGTTGGCGCTACTCGTGCCGGGCATCCGCAAGTCGTGCATCGCCTCCACACCGACTGCTGCCGCGAGCACCTCGGCAACACGACGCTCTCCCTCGGCGCCTGTCTTCCACGCCGTCGTGGACTGCGACTGGGCGCCGATCGTCGGCTTCGGGGTCAGAGCCGTCGCCAGACGACCAAGCACCGGGCGAGCCTCCACCGTGGCACGCCGCCACTCCGCATCCTCATCGACCTTCTGCTGCTTCTTGGCCAACTCGCGCTGCGAGCGGCGCTCGTACTCCCGTTGCGCCGAGCCACCAGCCTCGTGATGGAGGGAAGGCTTCCGGTCCTCCTTCGCGGGCGAGGGCGGCGGCAAGGACGTAAGCGGCAGTGACGGGGCAGGTGAGCCCGGTGTGGTCTCCGCGACCGCGGCCGCGGAGGGCGCCGGCTCAACATGGCTGGCTGCACACTCCACGCACCGGACCTTCTTCTCCGTGCTGAACCACACCGCTTTGGTCCCGGCCGGCAGTGCAACACCACACCCTGCGCACACATCGTCCCTGCCGATGGGCATCAACTTCCAGTTCACCCGCACCTCCCGCTCGCACAAACCATACGCGTCACCCCGAACTCGAACGCTCGCTGATCCGTCTCGCGTGACGGCACGCCCCTTCCACCCCACGCCTGCAACACTCTCCTCGTGGCCACCGACGAACTGTTGATCGAGCGCTTGTTGCGCGTGATCGACGAGGGGCGGCGCACGGCCACCTACAAGTTGGCATTGCTGCTGGCCTTGATCGACGCGGTGGCCACGTCGCCAGGCGAGGCGGAGATGCCCACCCGCGTGCTGGCCGAGCGCGTCCTGGAGCTGTACTACCCACAGACTCGTGCCTACGTAGATCGCACCGGCGCGGCGCACGACCTGCGCCAGATCTCGATGAAGGGGTCGGAGGTACTGGCCGCGGTCACCCGCTTGCGCCTGGCCGCGGCCGCCGACGGCGCACACTCGCTGCACCACGTGCGCCAGCGGTTGGCGGCCGACTACCAGCGCACGCTCGACGCGGTGGAAGACACGTTCGTGCGCTACCCGATCCCGCTGATGCAGGTGGTGGGCGGCACCAGCGTACCGTTCCTCTACTCGGTGGACTGGGCAGAGGGCACCGCTGCCACGAAGCTGCGCCGCACCGGCGGCGACAAGTTGCGCCTGCTCGACGGCGTGGCCGACCGGCTGGTGGTGATCGGCCCGATGCTGCGCCCGCTGATCGAACTGCACTGGACCCGCGACGTGGCTCGTTGGACCCGCCTGCCGATGGAGGACCACGACCTGCGCTCGCACCTGTTCGGCACCGAACGCACCAGCTTCCCCAGACGCTTGGTGAGCGAGCTGAGCGAACTGCAGCACGGCGAGTGCTTCTACTGCGGCGACCGTCTCACCGGCCGTGGCGAGGTGGACCACTTCCTCGCCTGGTCACGGTGGCCCAACGACGCCATCGAGAACCTGGTCCTGGCCGACCGCTGCAACGGCCACAAGAGCAACCACCTCGCCGCCACCGAACACCTGGTGCGCTGGCGCACCCGGGTGTTGACCGCTGCCACCGACCTGCGCTCCATCGCAACGACGACCGACTGGGTATCGGACGCTGATCGCACCCACGCTCTCGTGCACACGACCTACAGCCACATCGTGGCCGGCACCCCGCTCTGGCTGCGCGGCAACGAGTTCGAACTCGCCACCGGCCCGACATTGCCGGAGGCGCGCCAGCTGCGGTTCGCTGGAGAACCTGACCAGTCGCTGGCCCTTGAGGTCGCCTCCGCGTCGGCCTACTCGAACAGCGAGGCCTGAGCGGCTGCAGTCGCGGCCTCAGGCATTGGCTGATCCCCGAGCTCGAACAATGCCTCGACGGACCCGACGGCACTCGCGCCCTGCTTTACCAGGGCGGAGTTGCCCGAGCCCTCGCCATCGCCGATCCACACCGCCACCCGACCGAACCGGCGGCGCATGGCTTCGCGCGCGCCCTCCCACGTGCCTCCCTTGCCGTGGTCGCTGCACACCACCAGCGTCGCGTCGGCCATGGCGTACACCACCTTGTTGCGGCCCATCGCGGTTCCGGCACTGAAGCGCACACCGGGGCCGTAGGGGCTGGCGATGCACAGCTCGCCAGCGTGCACACGGCTGCGTACCTCAGCATTGCGCGCCGCCACCCTCACGCCTTCGCTGGGCACTCCGACCACGGGTGCGCCCGCCTGCAACGCTGCCATCATCGCCGCCTGATCGATCCCGCGAGCGAGGCCCGACACCACCGCCCGATGCCGTGTGGCCGCGGCCCGGGCAACCTCGGCGGCCACTTCCATCGCCGCGGGCGAGGCGTCACGCGAGCCGACCACCCCAACCATGGGCGAGGTGAGGAAGTGGATGGGGCCTGCCACTAGCAGGAAAGCCGGGCAGGCGTCACCCAGCCTCGACCGCAGCCGCCCGGGAAAGTGATCGTCGAGCGCCGACACCAGCTGCACGCCCTCCTCCTGCAGCCGCTCGCGCTCGAATGCGAACGCCGTACCCGCATCAAGCAACGCAGAAACTCGTTCCGCTTCGTCCGGCCCTACCCGGTCACGCAGATCATCCGCCGAGACACCCATCAGCACGTCAAGATCCGGAACCTTGCGTTGCAGCTCCCAGAACTCGCCGGCCGACAACGGCTTGGCACCCACATCCACGATGCGATTGGTGAGCAGCAGCGCTGCCAGCGAGGTGTCGGTCACGGTCACGAGTCTCTCCCCATCAGCGACGCAAGGGCAAGCGGGTACACCGGGCCGGAACCGTTCTGTCGCAGCAGGATGCCAATAGTGGTGAAGGTCCACCTGGAGTCGACAAGATCATCGAAGAGGAACACTGGCTGCGACGCCGGATTCGACGTGAGCTGAAACGCACCATCAACGTTGTGTTCCTGGTGCGCCGTGTTCTGCTGCAACTTCTGTTGAGGCGTCTCACGCACCTTCGCGACGATGGGGCGCAACGGCAGGCCCATCTGTTCGGCGAACAACCTCGCAGTGGTAGGGACAAGCTCGGGGTGCCGCAGTGATGGGACGAAGGTGACCCAGGTGGGGAAGGGATCAGGCGCCCACTCGCGAACCATCTCCACGAGTGAAGCCACCAGCCGCGGATCAAAGGCACCTGCGTGCTTCCCATCTGCGACGAGGCGGCCCCACCCCGGATCGTTCCACCTACACAGGGCGCGGCCCTCCTCAAGACGAACGCTCTCCGGCAACGGATGCCCATGGCGACGCTTGCGGGGCTCGATAGGGAAGTAGCCACGTCGCACGAAGTGTTGTGCCTCCTCCACCAGCGCAACATCGAGCGAGACGTCGAGCCGTCTCCCGGTGCACACATCGCACACTCCACATGGGTGTGGGTCGGGGTCATCGAGCATCTCCGTGAGGAACGCCATACGGCACACATCGAGCGCCGCATAGGTCTCCATCTGGAACTGCTCGTGCCGACGGTCGGCCGTCACCGCTGCCACACGATCAACCGGGTACGTGTACGGCTTCAGGGTGCGTTCATAGGTGTTCCCCTTCAGCCGCCGCAGCACGCCTTCGACCGTCAGCTGCTTCAGCACCAACTCGATGTCCTTGAACTTGAGGTTGACCTGCTCGAGCACGGCGTTGACGGTGAGCGGACCTGGGGCGAACGCGAAGGCGGCCAGCACCGCATTGACATCGGCCTCTTCCGGAAACGCGGTGTTGATGAACCAATCCTGGATGTCGCGATCTTCGGTACCGCGGAGCAGGACGCCCACCGACGAGTCGAGCTGGCGACCCGCTCGACCGACCTGCTGGTAATACGCGACCGGAGACCCCGGCGCCTGAAAGTGAATGACGAACGCGAGGTCGGGCTTGTCATAGCCCATCCCCAACGCCGATGTTGCGACCAGCGCCTTCACCTCGTTGCGCTGCAACTTCTCCTCCGCAGCCACGCGGTCGTCGCCGTCACTTCCGCCGGTGTACGGCAACACGGCGTGCCCGCGCAGCCGTAACCACAAGGCCACGCGTTCGACGTCGTGCACTGTGAGGCAGTAGATGATGCCCGTTCCCGGCAGTGTGGGCAGCACTTGATGCAGCCATGCGAGCCGCTCGGCCGCGGTGGGAAGTTCGACCACGTGCAAACCGAGCCCCTCGCGGCCGAGCGGACCACGGATGACATTGCCAACTGCGCCCAGCTGATCCGCAACGTCGCTGACGACACGATCGTTGGCCGTCGCAGTGCATGCGAGCACCGGGCTGCCATTACCCAGCGCCTGGATGACCTGCGCCAGGCGGCGATAGTCGGGCCGGAAATCGTGCCCCCAGTCAGAGATGCAGTGAGCCTCGTCGATCACCATCAGCGCCGGCCGGCGGCCCAGCAGTGGCATGGCCTTGTCCGCGAACTCGGGGTTGGCGAGCCGCTCGGGCGACACCAGCACGAGGTCGACCGTGTCGGTGTCGAGCGCATCCGCCAGTTGGGCCACGGTGGTGTTGGTGGAACTGTTGATGGTGATCGTGCGCAAGCCGAGTCGCTCGGCGGCCTCGATCTGGTTGCGGATCAGCGCGAGCAACGGGGAGATCAGCAAGGTGGGGCCGAGCCCTTGGCGACGTAGGAGGTGGGTCGCCACGAAGTACACCGCGCTCTTGCCCCACCCCGTGCGCTGCACCAAGAGAACCTTCTGCCGATGAACGGCCAGCGCCTCGATCGCCTCGCGTTGACCGGGTCGGAACTCCGCGGCGTGGTTGTTGGTGAGTGTTCTGAGTGCTTCGAGTAGGTCATCCGCCATGAGGAGCAAGGTAACCGAGGGGTGTCGCATGGTTGACGAGGTCACCTAGCAGCTTGCTTCCCAAGTGGTTTCAACCAGCGCATGAGCCAGCCCTCACGAACAGCCTTGAACACCAGCTTCGGTCGCGCGTTCCCCGGGCGCGGCCTCGCAACGAAGCCTAGTTGACACTCGCCCGGACCAACGAACAAAGCCCTGGTAGATCTTGCGATTTACCAGGGCTTTTCGAGTGGCGGGGGCAGGATTTGAACCTGCGACCTTCGGGTTATGAGTGCACCGACG
>CAZREK010000153.1:0-6097 GCA_964598965.1 uncultured Bifidobacterium sp.
GGTGGTGCCGCGAATGTCGTAGTCGCGGGTGGCGGTGCGCATGAAGTGCTTCACCGGGGATGTCCAGCGGATGATCTCGTCGACCGCCAGCGGCAGCAGTGACATGTCGTTCTTCAGGCGCTCGAGCTGGTCGGGGTGGTCCAGCAGTGCCTTCATGCCGCCTGCCATCGCGTTGGAAGTCGTGTCGTGGCCGGCGGTGGCGGCGATGGTGTAGTAGGCGAGTTGCTCGCGGTGGCCGATGGGCTGGCCCTCGATCATGCCGTTGGCGATCACCGACGACAGGTCGCCGGTGGGGTTGGCCTTGCGGTCGGCGGTTAGGTTGTCGAAGTAGGCGAAGAAGTCGGCGACGGTGGCGAGGATGCCCTGCAGCGCGTCGTCGTCACGCTTGAACTCGTCGTCCTCGGCGCCGAACAGCTCTTGGGTGAGCTTCAGCATTCGCTGGTAGTCGCTCTCGGGCAGACCGAGAATGGCGAGGATGACGTAGAGCGGGTACTGCATCGCGATCTGGCTGGCGAAGTCGATCTCGCCGCCGGCGTCGATCATCTGCTGGATAGAGCGATCGGCCAGCTCGGCCAGCCGCCCATCCAGTGCTGCGAGGTTCTTCGGCAGGAACCAGTCCGCAGTGAGGTTGCGGTGCAACCGGTGCTCGGGGTCGTCCATCTGCACCAGCGACTTCACCAAGTGGCCTTGCATCTCGCGGATCGAGTCGGCCTCCTTGTTGCCCAGGATGCAGCGCGGCTCGTTGAGGAACTCGGTGGGGTGCAACTCCACATCCAGCACGTCGGCGTGCTTGGTGAGCACGTAGAACGGGTTGAAGTCGGGGTGCTCGACGCGGTGCACCGGCGATTCGCGGCGCAGCTTGGCGGTGACCCCGTGGAAGAAGTCCTCGTTCGTGAAGCTCTGCCCGGTGAGGAATGCCTCGCCGCATTCCTTGAGGCTGAGATCGGTGGTCGGCGGCTGGATCATCGTTGGCTCCCGCGTTGCGTTCGGACGGTCGCGCGTCACGTTACCGATGGCCTCTTCGCCGGGCCGAGCCGAAGGTACCGCTCAGTTGGGACCGACGATGACCACCGGACAATGAGCGTGCGCGGCCACCTGCTGTGCCACGGAACCCATCACCAGAGTGAGGAAGCCGCCATGGCCGCGGCGACCCACCACCAACAGGTCGGCGTCGGCGCTGGCCTTCACCAGGAACTCCGCGCCGGCCGACTGCACGACGCGGGCCTTCAGCGGAACGCCCTCGGACTCGGCAGCGCAGGCGGTGAGCACGTCGTGCAGCACGGCCTCGGCCGACTCCAACAGGGTCTCGGCGGGGTAGGGGGCGAGGCCGGTCGGATCAGCGACGTACGGGAAGTGCCAACCGTGGAGCACCTCGACGCTGTCGCCGCGCATCTTCGCTTCTCGGAGCGCCCACTTCAGTGCGAGCACCGAGTTCTCCGAACCGTCGACTCCGACCAGGATCGTCTTGCGCGTGTTCATGGCACTCCTTTCCATCGCGGGACGAGCACCTTCCACTTGGAACGTACCACCGCTCCACACGACCTGTCCGGGGACCCTGTGCCCTTTCTTCTGCTGCCGAAAGGTGGTGCACTGAACGTGTGGACGACCCCCGCTCCGTCCCGGCGACGCCGCTGTCAGGGCTGACCGCGGCGCAGGCCGCGATGCAGCTGGCGACGCACGGACCGAACGTGCTGCCGGCGGTCGGTCGTCCGTCGCTGCTGCGCCGTTTCGTGGGCGAGCTGGTGCACTTCTTCGCGCTGATGCTGTGGGCGGCCGGCGTGCTGGCAGTGATCGCGGGAATGCCGCAGCTGGGGATCGCCATCTTCGGCGTCATCGTGATCAACGCCGTGTTCTCCTTCGTGCAGGAGAACCGTGCGGACAAGGCTGCGGAGCGGCTCAAGGCGCTGCTGCCGACGCGTGTGACCGTGCGCCGCGACGGTCGAGCGCGCACGATCGATGCCGCCGAGGTGGTGCTGGGGGACCGGCTGCTGGTGGAGGCGGGCGATCGCATCCCTGCCGACGCGGTGGCCGTGCAATCCAGTGCCCTGTTGCTGGACACCTCGCTGCTGACCGGTGAGAGCCGTCCCGCCTCGATCGCGGTCGGCGACGACCTGTTCGCCGGCACGTTCGTGGTCGAGGGAACTGCCGAGGCTGTGGTCACCGCGGTTGGGGCTGCATCGCGGCTTGCCGGCATCGCGCTGCTGACGACGGGCACGGAGAAGCCGCGGACCCCTTTGACGATCGGTCTTGCCGAAGTCGTTCGTCTGATCGCCTTGATCGCGATCGGTGTCGGCGCCTTCTTCTTCGGGGTGTCGATGTTGCTGGGCAACAGCGCCGGCGAGGGTTTCGTGTTCGCGATCGGCGTCACGGTGGCCCTCGTTCCCGAGGCGCTGCTACCGACCGTCACCCTGTCCCTCGCCTGGGGCGCGGAGCAGATGGCCAAGCGGCAGGTGCTGGTCCGCGACTTGGAGGCGGTGGAGACGCTGGGGTCGACGACGTTCATCTGCACCGACAAGACGGGCACGCTGACGATGAACCAGATGACGGTCGTGGAGGCGTGGGCGCCGCAGGCGACGGCGAAGGTGGCGGAGTCCGGGTACGGACCGGTCGCCGAGGTCTCGGTGACCGGGGAGCGGCACCGCATGGAACGGTTGGCACTCGCCGCTGCTCGTTGCTCCACCGGGTACGCGTACGAGAAGGACGGCGCGTGGCTGGCTCACGGCGACCCGATGGAGGCGGCACTCGACGCGTTCGCGCGACGGCTGTCGGTCGACACCGATGCCGATCGCATCGCGCGACCCGAACAGGCTCGGTTCCCGTTCGAACACAAGCGCCGGCGCATGTCGGTGGTGATCGACGGCGAGGTGGTGGTGAAGGGTGCGCCGGACGGCGTGCTGCCCTTGTGCTCGGCAGCCGACGCCGCAGCGGGCGTACGCGCCGTGGACTCGATGACCGCGCGCGGGTTGCGGGTGTTGGCAGTGGCGCGGCGCACTGATGGAACCCGGTCCGCGAACGCCTCGGACCTCGAGCACGACCTCGAACTACTCGGTGTGATCGCCCTTCAGGACCCGCCACGAGCGGACGTACGTGCCTCGATCGACGCGTGCCGGCGGGCGCGCATCCAACTGGCGATGGTCACCGGCGACCACCCTGAAACCGCAGCTGCGATCGCCACCGAGGTGGGTCTTCGTCGCGACGGTGATCCGGTGTGGGTCGGGGCCGACCTGCCGGATGACGACGGCGAACTGGGGGAAGTGCTGGATCACGACGGAATCGTCATCGCCAGAGTGTCGCCGGAGGACAAGCTGAGGATCGCCCGTGCGCTGCGGGCGCGCGGTCATGTGGTGGCGATGACGGGTGACGGCGTCAACGACGCGCCGGCGCTCCACGAGGCCGACATCGGTATCGCAATGGGTCTGTCGGGCACCGACGTCGCGCGCGAGGCCGCCGACCTGGTGCTGTTGGACGACCACTTCGCCAGCATCGTCGCCGGGATCGAGCAAGGCCGGGCCACGTACGTGAACTTGCGCCGGTTCCTCACCTACCACCTCACCGACAATGTCGCCGAGCTGACCCCGTTCGTGGTGTGGATGCTGTCGGGCGGCCGCTTCCCGCTCGCCCTCGGCGTGCTGCAGATCCTCGCGATCGACATCGGCACCGACACGCTGTCGGCCGTCGCCCTGGGTGCCGAGCCGCCCAGCGATCACATCGTCGAGGGTCCTCCGGTCGGTGGGCGGCTGATGAACCGCACCGTCGTCCACCGCGCGTTCGGCCTGCTGGGGCCGACGATTTCGGCACTCTCGATGGTCGCCTTCGTGGTGTCGATGGTCGCCGCCGGCTGGGGCCCCGGCGAAGGTTGGCCGAACGAGCGAGCCATTGCCGCGGCCAGTGGAGCGTGCTTCCTGACCGTGGTGCTGGCGCAGAAGGCGAACGCCGCTGCCTGCCGCAGTTCCACGCGCCGACCGGGCCAACTTGGGTGGACCACCAACCGGCTGTTGCTGGTGACGGGGGTGGTGGAGCTGGCGTTCGCGCTGGCCGTGCTGTACATCGCCCCCGTCGCACGGCAGCTGGACCAGGCAGGGCCGCCGCTGTGGGGTTGGCTGGTCGCCGTGGCGTCCATGCCGATCGTGCTGGTGGTCGATGGGCTCGACAAGCGCCGCCGCGCTCGTCGGCGGATTCAAGTGCGCCCCGCCGAATAATCCATTAGTGTGTCACTATGAGATTAGAGGTGACGCGTCGGGCAGACCTGGCCGTGCGAGCCATGGTGCTGCTGGGGTCGACGTCGCACCGTTGGAAGGCGCCGGCGTTGGCCGATGCGCTGGACACCTCCACCGGGTTCGTGCCGCAGGTGGTCGGGCCGCTGGTGAAGGCCGGCTGGGTGGGTTCCGAACCTGGCCCCACCGGCGGCTACACGCTCGCGGTGGCGCTGTCCGACGTCAGCGTGCTGCAGGTGGTGGAGGCCGTCGACGGCCCCACCGACATGGGTCGCTGCGTGGTGGAGGCGCGCGAGTGCAGGTCCGAGCAGCCATGTTCGTTGCACCACGCATGGTCCGGCGCGCGACAAGAGTTGATGTCCAGGCTGGCAGCGACACCGTTGTCGAGCCTTGCTCAGGTGACGCGCTCGTGAGCCGTCCGTTGTGGAAGCAGGTGGCCCTGCCCGCCGAGCACGGGGGTTGGGGCCTGACGCTGGAGCCGGTGTTGCTGGGGCTGCTGGTGGCCCCCTCGTTGGCCGGCCTCGCCATCGGCCTCGCTGCCTTGGCCGCCTTCCTGGTGCGCACGCCGCTGAAGCTTGCCGTCATCGACCGTCGTCGCGACCAATGGGCGGACCGGTCGCGCCTCGCCGCCCGGATCGCTGCGGCGGAACTGGCGCTGATCGTGGCCGCTGCTGCGGTCGCCGTCGCCCTCGCCGGCCCGCGTTGGCTGTTGCCGGTCGCCGCCGCCGCTCCGCTGATCGCGATCGAACTAGCCTACGACATCCGCAGTCGAGGCCGCCGCCTGCTGCCCGAGTTGTGCGGCTCGATCGGCATCGCCACAGTGTCCGCCGCGATCGTGCTCGCTGCCGGCAAGGGGCCGCGGTTGGCGGTCGCGGTGTGGGCGGTGCTCGCCGCGCGAGCGATCGCCGCAATTCCGTTCGTGCGTGCGCAGATCATGCGGTTGCGCCGAGGCGAGTTCTCCACGCGGTCGGCCGATACTGCGCAGTTGCTCGCACTCGTGGTCGCCGCCGCGGCTGTGGTCGCGGACCCGCGCACCCTGGTGGGCGCAGTGGGGCTGGTCGTCGTCGCGCTGTTGCACACCGTGTGGATGCGCCGCCCACCCACGGCCGCGAAGGTGCTCGGTCTGCGGCAGATGGCGCTCGGGTTCTCGGTGGTGCTCGCCACCGCTGGTGGCGTCTGGATCTCCTAGTACTCGTCGAAAGGACCGCACATGACCACCATCGACCTCTCCACAACACTCGCCGACCTGGTGACTTCGCATCCCGGTCTCGCCCGCGAGCTCGAGCGACGTGGCCTCGACTACTGCTGCGGTGGAATGCGCACGCTGTCGGCCGCTTGCGCCGACGCAGGTCTCGACGCACAGTCGACTGCCGGTGACCTGGCGATGTTGGCCGGCGAGCGGTCGCCCGCCGACTGGGCGTCGATGACGCCGGCGGCGCTGTGCGACCACCTGGTCGACACACACCATCGCTACCTGTGGGACGAGATGCCGCGGCTGTCGGCCTTGGCGGAGAAGGTGCGCACCGTCCACGGTGATCTTCACCCTGAGCTGCAGGAGATCGCTCGCTGCTACGAGGAGATCCGCGCCGATCTCGAGCCTCACCTGTTGAAGGAGGAGCGCATCTTGTTCCCGTTGGTGCACGAGTTGCAGCACGCGACCGGGTTGCCCAGCTTCCACTGCGGCTCGGTGCGCAACCCGATCGGGGTCATGCACATGGAACACGATCGTGTCGGCGAGTTGTTGGCACGCATGCGGCGCCTCACCGGCGACTACCAACCACCTGCGGATGGTTGCGCGTCGTACACCGCGCTGTTCGCCGGGCTGGAGGAGCTGGAGGCCGACACCCACCTGCACGTGCACAAGGAGAACAACGTGCTGTTCC
>CAZREK010000154.1:0-6091 GCA_964598965.1 uncultured Bifidobacterium sp.
GACCATCTGGAACTGGAAGGCACCCATCTGGTCGGTGAACACGCCGTTGCTCTCCGTCGCGGGATCCGACTGCACCAGCACGCCGAGGGTGGAGGAGAAACCGGTCTCCTTCTCCAGCGTGCGCGCATTGCGGATGGACGAACTGCCGGGGTTGGCCCAGTTGATCGGGTCACTCTCGATCTTGGTGCCCTTCTCCAACGTCAGGCCAACGATCGGGACGGCGACGGCGATGAGCACCAGCGGCAACACCGTGTACTTCGGCAGCGAACCCAGACGGTGCACCGTCGCCTCGACCCAACCCTCACGAGGTTCCTTGGCCGTCGGCGAGCGGCGCTCGCGGGCGCCCACGACCATCGTCGGCACCACGACGCCGGCCACCAGCAGGGCGACGATGCCGATCGACAGCAGGACACCGAAGTCCTGCACCATCGGCACCTTGGAGATCTTCACCGTCAGGAAGGCGACGACGGCCGCGAGGGTGGCCGCCAGCATCGCCGGGCCGAGGTGCACCGCACTGGCCCCGAACGGCCCGGCCTCGTGATCGAGCATGCGTTCTTCCTCGATGCGGTTCTGCATCTGAATGGAGAACTCGATGCCGAGGCCGATCAGGATCGGCAGGCCCGCAATCGTCACCAGCGACAATTTGGTGCCGGTGAAGCCGAAGGCACCGAAGCCCCAGACCACGCCCACGACCATGCCCGCCAGTGGCAGCAGCCGCCAGCGGACCTTGAACGCCACCAGCAGGATCACCATCATCACCAGCACGGCGATGCCACCGAGGGTCAGCATGCCGCCCTGCAGATAGTCGTTGATGTCCGTGAGGAAGGTCGGAGTACCGGTGATCACCACGCTCGCGTTGTCGAACGTGCGGCCGTTCACTGCGTCCTTGACCGCTGCGGAGCCGGCGGCCAGATCGTCGAGCGGGGCGTTGCCGGTGAGGACGGCGGCGAACACGGCATGGCGATTGTCGGGCATGAACGCGCGCAACGCCTTGCGGACCATCAGTTGGTCGTCGGAGGGGGGCACCACCGCGCCATCTGCGCCGACGGTGAAGCCGGTGTTGTCGAACAACAAGAACTTCACCCAGTCGGGGTTGTCCAGCGACTGCTCGCCGGCGGCAGCGACGCGAGCGAGGGTCAGCGCCGAGTCGTCGGCGCGCAGCGCCTTGCTCGCTTCGTCCGGGTCGCGCTCCGTCGCACGGCCCAAGATCTCCAACGCTGCCCCCTTGGTGATGAGATCGTTCGTCCACTGCAGCAGCGCTACCGGCGACACCACCGAGTGCACGACCGCGTCATCCGCCAGCAGGCTTGTCTCCATCTCTCGCATCTGCGCGACGTTGCCAGTGGTGAACAGATCGACCAGCGTCTTGCCCTCGGGCACCGTGAACAGCACGATCATCGACTCGCCACCGAACTGCTCCTGGTAGGCACGGTTGTCCGCCGCCACCTTGGAGTCGGGGTCGATGTAGCTGTCCTGGCCGGTCGCGAAGTCGAGCTGACCGAGCCCCAGCGCGAACAGGGCCGTCACCGCCAACAACCCGAGCGCCGTCGCCATCGTCTTCCGGCTGAACCATTGTGCAACCGGTCTCCACCACCTGCCCATGATCGGACCCCCTCGTCGTCGAACCGTGTTCACGGTACGACCGCGCTGCGTGGGCAGGGTAGGGTCGTTCGGCCCGTGGTTGTCAGCGATGAGACGTGAAGTCGCCGATCTGCAGCCGGGCATCCAGTTCGGCCCGTCGCGCCGTCGCGTCGTCGGGGAACCGCGCACCAGTGCCATCCGCGACCCGGGTCATCATCTCGAAGTTGGCCGCAACTGCGGCCGCGTCGATCATGAAGGCTTCGCCGGCGACCTTCACCAGCTCCTCACGTGCCGCGGTCAAGGCGGCATCGTCCCAACGGGCGATCGCCTCGGCGAACGCAATCAACTGGGCGCCATGCGGCAAGCCGGCGTCGCCTGCGCCCTCCACCACGGCGGCCAGGTCGGCGGGGGTTCCGGATTCGGTGCTGCTCCAACTGAGCATCGCTGCGTGCGACGTCGTTCAAAAGAAGCACTCGCGGATCAGCGACAGCCTTCCCGCCACCAGCTCCATCTGCGGTCGGCTGAGGGTGCCCCGGTTCCACAACGGGTCGTCCATCTGCCGGTCGCTCATGTACTGCGCCTCGGCCAACCGCCACAAGTTGTCCCACTCGTCGGGCAACGCGCTGAGCGCCTGCACCACCGAAGCAACCTTGTCGGCGGGTGCGGCCACCGGCACCCAGTTCAGTCGCGCCGGAGCCAGTTCCACCGCTTCTCTGCCGTGCGGCCGACCCTCGCCCGCTGATGGTAGCGCCGGCAGCGGGTCGCCGATCGCCCGCGCGAACGCGACAGGCGGGAGCACCGCGATGACCACCCCGACCGCCTCCACCCAGTCCAGCGGGTGCACGCCGTTCTCGATCAGCTGGTCGTACCAGTCCTGAGTGAGGGTGCCGGCGTGGCGGGCCAGACGGTGGACAGCATCGAGCAGGGGCTCGCCGTACGGTGTGGTCCACGGTGGCGGCGGACTGGGGTCCAGATAGCCGGCGATGGCAACCTCGGCGATCCGCACGCGCGTCGCGCCATCCAGACGCGCGCCGGGGGCAGCGGCATGAGCGAGCGAACGGCGATGAGCCTCGGCAAGATCGGTGCGCACGACCCTGGTCACGGCTGCCAACGTACCCTGCCCGCGCTGGTCCACATCGGCGATACTCGAACCATGAGCGGAGCGCTGCAGACGCGTTCGCAATCGTCGGTGCTGGCGCTGCTGGCGCGCCGCCTTCGCGGACCGTCGATCGCCGCGGTCGTGCTCGTCCTCACGGCGTCCACAGGCTTCGTGCTCATCGAGGGTTGGAGCTGGATGGACGGCATCTACATGGCGTTCATCACCGTGGGCCAGGTGGGCTTCATGGAGGTTCACCCGCTGAGCACCGGTGGACGTGTCTGGACGATGGCCACGATCCTGGCCGGGTTCGCCGTGTTCGTGTATTCCGCTGCGTCGCTGACCGCACTGTTCGTCTCCGGCGAACTGCGCGGCGCGATCCGGGAGATGAGGAGGTCGAAGGTGAGGACCAACCTGCACCAGCACGTGGTGGTCGCCGGCTTCGGGCGGGTGGGCCGCTCGGCCGCCACCGCAGCGATCCGCAACGGACGTGACTGTGTCGTGATCGACGACCGCGTCGCATCGGAGGACGCCGTCGCCGACCTGGGTGCCGTGTTCCTGTGCGGTGATGCACGTGACGCCACCGTGTTGCGCAAAGCCGGCGTGTCACGAGCGGCGGCTCTCGTGACCACTCTCGACGACCCGTCCAACGCGGTCGTGGCTCTCACGGCACGCTCGTTGTCGCCGACGCTACGGATCGTGTCACGAGTGACCGATGCGTCGTGGCGCGAGCGGCTGATGCGCGCCGGCGCATCGCATGCCGTCCCCGTCTACGAGAGCGTGGGGGCCAGCTTGGCCGCCACTGCGTTGGACGAGGAGGTGCTGGGCGTTCTGCCCATCCCCGGCACGGACATGCGCGTGGAGGAGATGGAGGTCGGCTCCGGCTCCATCGCGGAGGGTCTCGCGCTGACGGCGCTGATGGATCGCGCCGACGACGTGCACATCCTCGGAGTCCGCCGCGAGGACGGGCTGGCGAGGTGGCACGAGGCGTCGGACGTGCTCCGCTCCGGCGAGGTGCTGCTCGCGCTGGGTTCGGCGGAGGCGCTACGTCGCCTCACCGCGATGGTGCGTCACAGTTCGGCCGACGCCGAACCGTGACACCACCCATCACGTCGTCGGTCACTTGGCGGCGGCGAACCCGAGGTCGAGGTCGGCGAGGATGTCCTCGATCGACTCCAGTCCGACGCTGAGACGCACCAGCCCCGGACGCACGCCCGTGCTGACCTGCTCGTCCTCGGTGAGCTGGCTGTGCGTGGTGCTGGCCGGGTGGATCACCAAGCTGCGCACATCGCCGATGTTGGCCACGTGGCTGTGCAGCTGCAGCGCCTCCACGAACTTCTGACCGGCCTCACGCGCCGAGCCACCGGCGCCCGGCTTGATGTCGAACGCGAGGATGCTGCCGTAGCCCTTGCCGCCGCCGTACTTCTTGGCCCGCTCGTGCCACGGGCTGCTGGGCAGACCGGCGTAGCTGACCGCCTCCACCTGCGGGTGTGCGGCCAGGTACTTGGCGACCCTGTCGGCGTTGGCGAAGTGGCGCTCCATGCGCAGGCTGAGCGTCTCCAGGCCCTGCAGGATGAGGAACGCGTTGAACGGCGAGATGGCCATGCCCAAGTCGCGCAGCAACTGCACACGTGCCTTGAGGATGTACGAACCGGCACCGAGCGCCGGCCAGTAGGCCAAGCCGTGATAGCTGGGGTCCGGCTCGGTGAAGTTCTTGAACCGGCCGCTCGCGCCGAAGTCGAACTTGCCGCTGTCCACGATGGCGCCGCCGATGGAGGTGCCGTGACCGCCGGCGAACTTGGTGAGGCTGTGCACCACGATGTCCGCGCCCCACTCGATCGGGCGAATGAGGTACGGCGTGGGCACCGTGTTGTCCACGATCAGCGGAATGCCGTTGGCGTGCGCCAGCGCGCTGACGCCCTCGATGTCGAACACGTCGTTCTTCGGGTTGGCCAACACCTCGCCGTAGAAGGCCTTGGTGTTCGGGCGGATGGCCGACTTCCACTCCTCCAGATTGTGCGGGTCGTCCACGAAGGTGACCTCGATGCCCATCTTCGGCAGGGTGTAGTGGAACAGGTTGTAGGTGCCGCCGTACAGCGACGGACTGGCCACCACGTGATCGCCGGCCTCTGCCAGCGTGAGGATCGCCAGCGTTTCGGCCGCCTGGCCGCTACTGACGGCCAGCGTGCCCGGAAGACCGATGGCGGTGATGCAACCACCCTCCAACGAGTTCACCCGCGCTTCCAGCGAACCCTGCGTGGGGTTCATGATGCGGGTGTAGATGTTGCCCACCTCGGCCAGTGCGAACAGGTTCTGCGCATGTGCTGCATCGCGGAACTCGTAGCTCGTGGTCTGGTAGATCGGAACCGCACGCGCGCCAGTCGTCGGATCGGGTTCGCCCCCGATGTGGATCTGACGTGTCTCGAAACCCCAGGTGTTGCTCATAGGCGGGACACCGTAGTCGCCGATTCCTGACCAAGCAAGTCGGATTTAGCGGGCGGCGCTGATCCGGTCCAGCAGGACGGGCACTACCGCGTCACGCAGAATCCCGGTGAGTAGGTCGACATCGGGATGCGACCCGTCCTCGCGGATCCAGCCGTGCTCGGCCTCGTAGGCCAGCAGTGGCGCGGTGTACGGCAGCACCTCGACACGGCCGGGGTGCTGTTGCGCCCAGCGTTGGATCTGGCTGTTGAGTGCCGCCACCCGTTCCGGCGTCGACATCTCGTCCGTGCTGAACGGGCCGGGCTTGATCGGTGGCGAGTCGGCGACGAGCACCAACGGACCGTCCGGGCCGAGGGCGTCGAGCAGCTGCTGCATCGCCTCGTCGTGCGCGCTCACATAGCCCGGCGAACCCGGGGCGTATCCGGTCGGGTCACCGGGATAGCGCTGCACGGTCAACTCCATCGCTCCGAGGACGACGATGACCACGTCGGCGTCGAAGGTGGTCAGCAGGTCGGGGACCGTCGTCGCGTAGAGCGGGCACTGTTCGGGCACGATCCAGTCGGTGTCGGCCGCCGACTGCAGCGCATCGACCGGCACGAACGGGCATCCATTCCTGCCGGCCCACTGCACGTCCATGTTCGATGAAGTTCGGCTGAGGCTGACCGCGAAGAAGAACGAGGTCGAGTCGCCGATGACCAGCACCCGCGTCGCATCCGTCGTCGCCAAGGGGGCGACCGCGGCGTCGAGCGCAGCGAGCACATCGTCGGCGTTGTCGAACGGCCCATCGATCTGACCGGACTCGATCGAGTAGTCACGGAAGGCGAACGGCGGCGCCGCGGGATCGATCGGCCAATAGAGGATGACGCGAACACCAGCGCCCACCAGCTGCTGCAGCGACGCACCCACGCGAGCTCGGACGCGGCCAGCCATCCTCTCGCGCTGGTAGCCGTTACCCGGGTCAGGGAACGATGT
>CAZREK010000155.1:0-6040 GCA_964598965.1 uncultured Bifidobacterium sp.
CTGCTCCGGGGCAAACAGGTCCTCGAAGCCCAGACCGCCTTCTACATGAGGCGCAGCCAGTACACCTGCTCCCTGGAGGAGCTCGATCAGGCCAAGGCCGCCGGCCGCCGCCTCGCCCCGTTTTCCCTCGCCACGGACGGCAACTTCGATTACACCCTCGAAGGCAAGAAGGAAGCCGAAGAAGGCTCCAAGACCGACGAGGCCTGAGCCTCTCAGTCACCCGAAAACGCACACGACGCCGGCGCCCAAGGGCAGCCGGCGTCGTCGCGTTCGAACTGGGACGATGAACGGGAGGGCGTCAGACCTGCACGCCGACGTCGACCTTGCGGCGCTTCAGAATGCGGCGGCGCTCACGCTCGCTGCAGCCGCCCCACACACCGTGCTCGATGCGCTGGTCGAGGGCGTAGTCCAGGCACTGGTCCAGCACTGGGCAGCCGTTGCAGATCTTGCGGGCGCGATCGACACCAACCCCGTCGCTGGGGAAGAACGTCGCCGGCGGGTAGTTGCGGCAGTTGCCGCCCTTCATCCACGCGGTGGCGGAATCATCATGGGGCACGGTGGGGTTCGCTTGCATGCGCTGTCTCCTTCTGCACCGTGATGTGGGGGACACCACGGTTCGGATCGGTGCGCCCGCACTGAGCCCTGACCCGGGCGGGACGTACCTTCCGTGAGAACTAGACGTTCTGACGGGCGGTTGTGTTCCCGAATCAGGTGTTTTTCTAACACGAATTCGGGTTCTGTGGGGGGACCTGTGACCGATGCCCACCCCCGATAGACTGGCAAACCTATGAGCGACACCTTGGAAGCACCCCGGGCCCACGCCCGCATCGTGTATCTCGGGCCGGTGTCCCCGCACTGGGAGATCTACTTCGACCACGGCGACCGCACCCTGTGCGACGAGTTCCGCGCCCGCGCGCTGGCCCGCCTCGTGCTGCTGCCCCGCGACGACCCCCAGTTCCGCCGCAACCGCGAGCGCATCGTGCGCGACGCGGAGCGCGAGCGCATCAGCCTCGAGTGGGAGCTCGGGCTGCCTGAAGAAGCCTGAGCCGCGATGACCCGGCTGCTCGACCGCGAGCTGAGCTGGCTCGCGTTCAACCGTCGGGTGCTCGCTCTCGCGGAGGAGCGCGGCATTCCGCTGCTCGAGCGGCTGAAGTTCACCGCCATCTGCTCGTCGAACCTCGACGAGTTCTTCCAGGTGCGCGTCGCCGCGCTGAAGGACCAGGTGGCCGCAGGCCTCACTCATGTCGGCCCCGACGGTGCGTCGCCGCAGCAGCAGTTGCAGGAGATCGCCGAGGCCGCTGATCGCTTCGTGCTGGACCAGGAGGAAGTGCTCGACGTCCTGCTGCACGACCTGGCCGGGCAGGGCGTGAGGCTGGTCGACTGGAAGCAGCTCAGCCTGCTGGACCAGTCGTACCTGGTGCGCTTCTTCGAGGACCGCGTGTTCCCGGTGCTCACCCCGTTGGCGGTCGACCCTGCGCACCCGTTCCCGTACATCTCCAACCTGTCGCTGAACCTGGCGGCGATGGTCAGCAACCCCGACACGGGTGAACGCCGTTTCGCCCGCGTCAAGGTGCCCAACGTCTTCCCACGCCTGATCGCGATGCCCGACGGCACCCGCTTCGTGCCGGTCGAGCAGGTGATCGCTTCCCAGCTGCACACCCTGTTCCACGGGATGGTGGTGGAGGAATCTGCGGTCTTCCGCGTCACGCGCAACGCCGACCTCACGCTGGAAGAGGAAGAAGCCGACGACCTGCTGCTGGCGGTCGAGCTGGAGCTGCGTCGCCGCCGTTTCGGCCGCGCTGTGCGGCTGGAAGTGCAACAGGGCATCAGCGGCGAGATGCTCGACCTGCTGGTGCGCGAACTCGACCTGCACCCCGGCGATGTCACCGTGCACCGCAACCCGCTGGACCTCACCTGCCTGTTCCAACTGCACGCGCTCGATCGTCCTGAGCTGAAGGACGAACCGTGGTTGCCCATCACGGCTGGGCGCATCCTGCGCTCGGAAGAACAGGACCGCAGCATCTTCTCGGTCATCCGCGAGCGGGCGCTGATGGTGCACCACCCGTACGAGAGCTTCGCCAGCTCGGTGGAGAACTTCATCGCGCAGGCAGCCGACGACCCCAAGGTGCAGAGCATCAAGATGACGCTGTACCGCGCGGGAGGCGACAGCCCCATCGCCCGCAGCCTCATGCGTGCCGCGGAGCGTGGCGTGCAGGTGGCCGTGCTGGTGGAACTGAAGGCTCGCTTCGACGAGGCCACCAACGTGGGTTGGGCGCGTGCGCTCGAACGGTCGGGTGTGCACGTGGTGTACGGGCTGGTGGGCCTGAAGACGCACGCCAAGTGCACCCTGGTGGTGCGCGAGGACGAGGACGGCCTGCGCCGCTACGTCCACATCGGCACCGGCAACTACAACTCCAAGACCGCTCGCCTGTACGAGGACGTCGGCTTCCTCACGTGCGACGAGCAGGTGGGCAGCGACGTCACCGCGCTGTTCAACCATCTCACCGGCTACAGCCGGGCGGTGGAGTTCGCCAGTTTGCTGGTGGCACCGCACGATCTGCGCATCAACCTGCTCGATCTCATCGAGCACGAGGCGTCGTTCGGCACGGAAGGCCGCATCGCCGCCAAGCTGAATTCGCTCACCGACGCCGACATGATCGAGGCGCTCTACCGGGCCAGCCAGGCCGGTGTGCAGATCGACCTCATCACGCGCGGCATTTGCCGCCTGCGCCCGGGTGTGCCCGGGATGAGCGAGAACATCCGCGTGCGCAGCATCCTCGGCCGCTACCTCGAGCACTCGCGTGTCGTGCGCTTCGAGCACGGCGAGGGCGACAACCCGATGTTCCTCATCGGCAGCGCCGACTGGATGGAACGCAACCTCGACCGCCGCGTGGAAGTCCTGGTGCCGGTGGTGCACCCCAAGCACCGCGACTGGCTGGACCAGGTGCTGGCCTTCGATCTTGCCGACGACATCGTGCGTCACGAGCTCGGCGCCGACGCGGTGTGGCGGCGTATGGGTCCGGAGGTGTTCACCGATGGCGACGCGCAGGAGCGCTTCTACCGGTGGGTCACCGAGCGCCAGCGGGCTTCCAAGCCCGTCGTTGGGGCTTCCTGACTGTTCGGGAGTTGTTCATCTCCCGTTCACCTGTTCACCCGGAGGCAGTCACCTTGGCTGTTTACCTTCTGTTCTCGTCGAACCCCCGACAGAGGAGAACAACACGTGAACACCAAGTCCCGCCGGATCGCACTCGCCGGCATCGTCGCCTTCTCGCTGGTCGCTGTGGCCTGCGGTGAGGATCAGGGCAGCGAGTCGGCCGACACGACCGCTGCTGCGACCAACGCCCCCGGCACCACCGGTGCCACCGAGACGACCGCAGCTGGCATGGAGTTGGCCGGCGGTGAGGTCTTCGTGACCGGTTCGTCGACCGTCGAGCCGATCTCGGTGCTCGTCAGCGAGCTGGCCGACGAGATGAGCAACGGCGAGCTCGCCGTCACCGTCGAGGGCCCCGGCACCGGCGACGGCTTCAAGAAGTTCTGCGCCGGCGAGGCCGACATCTCCGATGCCTCGCGCAAGATCAAGGACGAGGAAGCGGCCACCTGCGCCGAGAACGGTGTCGAGTTCGTCGAGCTGGAGATCGGCATCGACGGCCTGACCGTGGCCACCAGCCCGGCCAACGATGCGGTCACCTGCCTCGACAAGGCTGCGATCTACGCGCTCGTCGGCCCCGAGTCCGAGGGCTTCAGCAAGTGGAGCGACGCGCAGGCCCTGGCCACCGAGCTCGGCTCGACCGTCACTCTGCCCGACGCCGACCTGGTGATCACCGGCCCCGGCCCGGAGAGTGGCACCTACGACTCGTTCGTCGAGTTCACGATCAAGAAGATCGCTGAAGGCCGCGGCACGGAAGACACCACCCGCACCGACTACACCCAGAGCCCCAACGACAACATCATCGTCGAGGGCATCGAAGGCAGCGACAGCAGCTTCGGCTGGGTCGGCTACGCCTACTACAAGGCCGAGGCTGACCGCATGAAGGCGATCGAGATCGACGGTGGCGACGGTTGCGTCGCCCCCACCGACGAGACCATCGCCGACGGCAGCTACCCGCTGAGCCGTTCGCTGTTCATCTACGTCAGCAAGGCCTCGCTGGCCGACAACCCCGCCGTCAAGTCGTTCGTCGACCTGTACCTCAGCGAGCAGGGCTTCGCCCAGGTCACCGAGGCTGGCTACGTCAGCCTGCCGGCCGACCGCATCGAGGCCACCCGCTCGGCGTGGGCAGCGGCCTGATCGGCTGACGGATCCCCCCAACTAGGATGGGGTCGGGTGTGTGCCCGGCCCCATCCTTCGGGAGTTTTCTTCGCTCGTATGAGTTCCTCTCCTCTCAGCTCGGCGCCTCGCCTCTCGATTGCCGACTTGCGCGGCAATCGTCGTCGCGTGCGCAAGGAGCGTCGCGTCAAGGGGCTGCTGTTCACTGCCGCAGCAACTTCCATCCTGATCAGCGCGCTGATCATCTGGACGTTGTTCGCGAAGGCGTGGTCATTCCTGTCCGAATTGGCGGACACCGTCGGCCTCGGTGCTCTGCTGGACAGTGGCAAGGCCCCTGGCTGGTACCCGCGCAACGACCGCTTCGACATCATCACGATCATCGTCGGCACGGTCATCGTGTCAGTCGTGGCGCTGTTGGTCGCGGCCCCGCTGGGCCTTGGTGCCGCCATCTACCTCAGCGAGTACGCGTCGACGCGTACACGCAAGCTGGTGAAGCCGGTGCTCGAGGTGCTGGCCGGCATTCCGTCGGTGGTGTTCGGCTTCTTCGCCTTGCGGGTGCTCGGCCCCGACCTCATCAAGCCGTTGTTCAACACGTCGCAGAACACCAGCCTGTTGGTCACGGGCGTGGCGATCGGCTTCCTCACCACACCCCTGATGGCATCCATCTCCGAGGACTCTCTGCGCGCCGTGCCGTCTGCGCTGCGCGAGGCCAGCACCGGCCTGGGCGCGCGCCGCAGCACGACGGTGGTGAAAGTGGTGCTGCCGGCCGCGATCTCGGGCATCGTGGCGGCGTTGATCATCTCCGTCTCGCGCGCGATCGGCGAGACGATGGTGGCCGCGCTGGCCTCCGGCCGTCTCGGCCAGTCGCCACGCACGTTCGACCCGGGCGACCCCGGCCTCACCATGACCGCGGCCATGGCGCAACTGGCGCAGGGCAGCGACCAGGTGGTGGGCAGTGGCCTGGCGTTCAAGAGTCTGTTCTTCATCGGCGCGGTGCTGTTCTTGATGACGCTCGCCCTCAACTCGCTGGCAGCACGGTTCGTGAACCGTGTGCGCCAGAAGTACTAGGACCCGCCATGACCGTCACCAACTCCGTTCGTGAATCCAGCGCTTCCGCCGTCAGGGCCGCGCTCACCGGTGGCAAGCGCGACGTCAAGGGCATCGTGTTCGCCGTCATGTTGCTGGCCTGCTTGCTGGCATCACTGCTGGTACTCACCGTGCTGCTGTGGGACGTCGTGGCCCAGGCACTGCCGGTGTTCGAGAAGCGCAGCACCGGCTTCCTGCAGAACGACCTGGCCTCCAGCCCGGACAAGGCGGGTGTCAGCCAAGGCATTTGGGGCTCGCTGATGATCGCCGCGTTCGTGATCCTGCTGGCATTCCCGGTCGGGATCGCCGCCGGCGTGTACCTCGAGGAATACGCGCACCCCACGCGCCTCACTCGCTTCATCCAGTTGAACATCCGCAACCTCGCCGGTGTGCCCAGCGTGGTCTACGGCATCCTCGGCCTGGTGGTGTTCGTCGAGAATCTTGACGGCATCACCGGCGGACGCAGCGTCATCGCCGCCGGCATCACGCTGGCGATCCTGGTGCTGCCGATCATCATCATCACGACGGCGGAGTCCGTCAGCGCGGTGCCGCAGGGCCTGCGCGAGGCCGGCTTCGGTGTTGGCGCCACGCGGTGGGAGACCACCCGCGACCACGTCCTGCCGTACGCCGCACCGGGCATCCTCACCGGCACGATGCTTGCGGTCGCCCGCGCGCTGGGCGAGGCCGCTC
>CAZREK010000156.1:0-6025 GCA_964598965.1 uncultured Bifidobacterium sp.
AATCCACGCTGCCGCTCCAGTTCAGCAGCACCAGCGAGCGGTCGTCGACGAACGGCATGCAGAACGCTCCGCCCACCTTGCCCGCGCGGGGTCCGGCATCGAGCCACTTGCCGTCGACCGCGCGATCGACCAACCCAGCGAGCGTGCCGCCGTACGACCCAAATGCGCGGCGCACGATGTCCAGGCCCTCGTCCCACGAGATGCCGGCGGGTGCGAACGGCAGCGGCGCGAACATGTCCCACCAGGGCAGGGCTCCGTCATGCCCGTGCAGGCCGGCCTTCGTGCGCATCCAGCCGCGGAAGTCGGGCAGCGATGCGGTGATCGCCTCCTGCATCGCGTCGAACGTGGCACGGCTGACGCTGTTGGCGAACAGCGACGCATCGAGCGGCGTCTCCCAACCTCGGCGGCGGTTGACGGTGTTGGCCTCGCCCTTGACCGCGTTCATCGCCGCGGCGCACACGGACGTGACCCGCGGCCACGCGTCCAGCTCCGCGTCGTAGGCCGCCTTGCGGACGGCGGGATCTGCGTTCGACGCCAGTCCGCGGATGGCGGCCATCGGCATCTCGGGCGTGGTGCCGTCGGGCATCTTCACCACCGTGGTGAGCTGCGAGGTGACCACACCCTGCAACTGGTCCCACGCGCTGGATCCGGTGGTGGAGAGCTCCGCGTACAGCGCTTCCTCGGCTTCGCTCATCTGGTGTTCGGCGCGGGCCGCCAGTCGCGTCAGCGGGCCGTGGTGCTCGGCAACCTCGGTACTGACCGCCGCCAACTGCTCGACACCCAACGCACGTACCCACTCCGCCAAGCGGGCGGTCAGCGGCCGCACCCGCGACTCGGCCATCGAGAACTCGCCCATCGACCCCTCGGCCTTCTCGTCGAAGGTGTTGGTGCTGAGGAACGAGTAGATGGAGACTTCGGTGACCATCGCATGGGCTGCGGCGGCATTGAGCGCGCGCACGACCGCGTCAGCAGCGGCGCCGTCGGCGGCAGTGACGGGTCGCGGTTCGACCGCCCGGATGCCGTGTTCGTCGAACAACGCCTCGAGGCGAGCGATGTCAGCCTGGTGCAGATCCATCGCGTCCACGAAGGAGCGCGCTTCCAGTGACTCGTGGACATCGGCCACGCTCCAGCGGGGCAGCTCTTCGGTGCGGTCGTCGGTGGTGGTCATTGCTCAGCTCCTCGCTGGTCGCAGGTACGACTGTTCGGTGTGTGCGGTCTCGAAGCCCAACGAGCGGTACAGACCGACCGCTGGGTTGTTGGTGGCGTCGACGTACAGCATGGCGGTGACGGCACCCTGTGCGGACATGTAGTGCAAACCGGCCACCGTGAGGTCGCGGCCGAGGCCGAGGCCGTGGAAGTCGGGGTGCACGGCGACGACGTAGATCTCGCCGACCAGCGGCGAGTCGTCGTCGGCCGCATGCATCTTCACCCAGCAGAACGCCGCCAGCCGTCCCTCGCGCTCGTGCAACAGGAAGCCGTTGGGGTCGAACCAGTCCTCGGCCTGGCGCTGACGCAGCATTGAGAGGTCCCAGCCGCCCTGCTCGCCGTGCGCAGCGAAGGCGGCGTTGTTCACGCGCAACCACGCCTCGTCGTCGGTGCCAGGCTGGAACGGTCGCACCTCGACATCGGTGGACACCTCGACCGGCAGTTCGGCTTCCATCATCAGCAATTGCCGGTCGGGTTGCATCCCGAGGGTGGTCGCGATGGCGCGCGACGCAGAGTCCGGGTGTGCCCACCATGTGACGCGGCTGCCCGCGGGCAGGTGTTCGAGCAGATGCCGCAGGAGGTCGGCGAGCGCGGCATCCGGGTCGCCGTCGTACGCCGACGGAACGATGCCGTCGATCACGAATCCGCCGTTGCCGGTGGAGGCCTGGCCGTAGCCGGCGAGTGTTCCGTGGTCCTCGTACAACAGGACCGCACGAAATCCGTCTCGCGGTCCCTGCGTCAAGTCGACTTTGAGGTGGTCGTTGAGGCGCGCGCAATCGAGGTCGTGCGCGGCGTCGAGCAGGTCGAGTACTTGACGATGTTGATCGGGGGAGAGGCGGGTGGCCGTGAGCACTCGCTCCATACCCGTGGAGACTAGTGGCGCATCCGGACGATGGTGGCTGGCCTCCGAGCCATCCCGGCAAGCGGGACCAATGACCCCTACGCCGATCCTTGCCGACGAGGGAAGACCTTCGATTTGCAGGGCTTTAGCGCGACACAACACCGAGAGTGGCCGATTCGTCAGGTGGGACTTTGTGCTCTGTCAAGCATCGCTCAACGCACCGATACCCGCGTGGAGTTGCTAGCCCGGCGTGGAGGCACTCGGGGGCCTGTCGACCACCGCGGCAGCGTCCGGACTCGCGGCCACCGACGAGTCGAGGATTCCGCACTACTTCGGGCCGTACGCCAACTGGGCGAACAGCCCGCAAGCCATTCCGAACGCAGTCGTGACCGTCGATCCGCGAACGGGTGCGATCACCGGCATCGAGGTGACGGTGCCGGGTAGCGGCTTTGTCACCTCACCGAACATCACCATCACGGCGCCCGGTGCCCACCAGGAGCCCTTCGCGGAAGCTGCCGCGACCGCAGAGCTGGCCGATGGTGCGCTGCAGTCGGTCATCGTCGTCGGGAGAGGCTTCGGCTACACGCACCCGGTAGTGACGTTCACCGGCGGCGACCCGCTGACGGCGGCCACCGGTGAGGCCAGCGGTGGCGTCGACAACCTGGTGCTCGTCGACGGCGGCACCGAATACCAGGACCGGGCCATCGTGGAGATCTCGAAGCCCGACCTCGCTGACGGCGAGCAGGCAACTGCGGTCGCAACGCTCGACGCCTTCGGCACGGTGAGTTCGCTCACGCTGGTCGACCACGGTTCGGGCTACACCAAGGCACCCACTGTGCGCGTGCTCGATGCCATGGCCGACAACCCCACCGGGGCCATCGTCGTCGCCACCATCGACGTCGGCTCGATCGCCATCACCCCCAGAGCCGGCTACGCCAGCACTCCTACCGTCGAGA
The DNA here is from genome assembly GCA_964598965.1 of uncultured Bifidobacterium sp. Classification (GTDB taxonomy): domain Bacteria; phylum Actinomycetota; class Acidimicrobiia; order Acidimicrobiales; family Ilumatobacteraceae; genus UBA668. The sequence continues at coordinate 3,004 of CAZREK010000156.1, forward strand.
TCACCGATTCCGACGGCGGCACCGGACACGACGCTTTCGCGACCGCGAATGCGGCGATCCTCGGTGTCGTCAGCGCGATCAACGTCACCGATCCGGGGTCGGGTTACCTCACCCCCGGGCTGCGCAAGTTCATCGACACGCTTCCTGGTCTCGACGCCGAGGGCGCGAACAACCTCGGCACGTACATTCCGGTCGGCGTGCCCGACACCACCACATATCCAGGCAGCGACTACTACGAGATCGGTCTCGTGCAGTACACGCACAAGTTCCACTCGAGCCTGCCGCCGACGTTGTTGAGGGGCTATGTGCAGCTCTCCACCAACGTGGTTCCGGGCGAGCACGTGCCGCTGGTCAACGAGAACGTCGGGCTCGATTCCGACGCGGATGAACCGGTGCTGTTGCCCAACGGCCAGCGGGCCTACGGCGTCACCGCCCCCAGCTATCTCGGACCGACGATCATCGCCACCAAGGACCGCCCAGTGCGGATCCTGTTCCGTAATCTGCTTCCCACTGGCAGCGGTGGCGACCTCTTCCTCCCGGTCGACACCACGCTGATGGGCGCCGGTAGCGGACCCGCCGTCACCGGCACGCTCAGCGACCAGATCGGCGCCATGACGATCGACGAGAACGGATCGCCGCTGATGGTCGGCAGCAACGGAATGCCGATGGAGACCGTCAACGAAGGCACGGTCACCGACGAGGTTCGCAACCCGATCTGCGGGCAAACGTCAAAGCCGGCGGGTTGCTACACCGAGAACCGCGCCACGCTGCACATGCACGGCGGAGTCACCCCGTGGATCAGCGACGGCACCCCGCACCAATGGATCACGCCCGCAGGTGGCAGTGCGTCGTACCCGAAGGGCGTCAGCGTGTCGAACGTGCCGGACATGCCCGACCCGGGCCCTGGTGCGCAGACGTTCTTCTACACGAATCAGCAGAGCGCGCGCTTGATGTTCTACCACGACCATTCGTGGGGCATCACCCGGCTCAACGTGTACGCGGGCGAGGTTGCCGGCTACATGATCACCGACGACGTCGAGCAGAGCCTGTTCGGCAACGGCATGGCCTTCGGCGACCTTGGGCTGGGCACGCCGCTGATCATTCAAGACAAGACGTTCGTACCGAGCGATCTGCAGATGAGCCAGGTCGACCCGACGTGGCAAGCAGATCGCTGGGGTCACGAGGGCAGCCTGTGGACGCCCCACGTCTACATGCCGGCGCAGAACCCGGGTTCGGCCACCGGAATGAGTTCGTTCGGTCGCTGGATGTACGGCGCGTGGTTCTGGCCGCCGGCGACGAACCTGAAGTACGGGCCGATCGCCAACCCGTACTTCGACCCTGACTGCGACCCTGAGACCGCACCCGACAACTTCTGCGAACCGCAGTTGATCCCCGGCACTCCCAACGTGACCGTGGGCATGGAGGCGTTCAACGACACTCCGATCGTCAATGGCACCGCCTATCCGGCAACGACGGTGGATCCGCGGGCGTATCGCTTCCGCGTGCTCAACGGGTCGAACGACCGCTTCTGGAACCTGCAGTGGTACGTCGCCGATCCCACCACCGGCGAACTCACCGAAGTGGTGCTGAACCCCGCAGAACTCGCGGCGGCGCAGACCGACCCCAACGTGTTCCCCACGCCCGACACGTCGAAGAGCCCGGTCGGCCCGAGCTGGATCCAGATCGGGACCGAAGGCGGCTTCCTGCCGATGCCAGTGGTGGTGCCCAACCAGCCCACGACGTGGATCACCGACCCCACGCGCTTCGACGTGGGCAACGTCGACCTGCATTCGCTGCTGCTCGCTCCTGCCGAGCGTGCCGACGTGATCGTCGACTTCTCGCAGTACCGCGGCAAGACGCTGATCCTGTACAACGACGCCCCTGCAGCATTCCCTGCACGCGTCGCCGGCTACGACTACTACACCGGTGGGCCCGACCTGTCTCCGGCCGGCGCGCCCACCACGCTGCCGGGCTACGGCCCGAACACGCGCACCATCATGCAGGTCACTGTCTCCGACAAGACCCCGGCCGCGACGTTCGATGCGCCCAACACCGCCAATGACCGTATGGGTCAGTTGACAGCGGCGTTCGCCCACCACGCCGATGGCTCTGGCGTGTTCGAGAGCAGTCAGCACCCGATCATCGTCGGTCAGGCCGCGTACAACACCGCTCTCGGCACCCAGTTCACCTCGGCCGGGTGGTGCAGCAGCCCGACGACGCCGAGCGCCAAGTGCGACGGCTTCGCTCGCATTCAGGAGCAGGGCGGCGACATGTTCAAGTTCGACACCGTCGATCCCAACGCCCAAGCCGTCACCACGGTCGCCTCGGGCTCCAACGGTGTCAGCGGGGCTTCCTTCACCGGCGCTGGATTGCTGCGGGTCGCGACCTCGACATCCGGGTTCGGTGAGGTCGGTACCCTCACCGTGACCACCACCAACGGGACGGCGACACTCAGCTACTCGGGTCTGCGCGCGGTCAAGAACGCCCGCGGCACCGTCACGTCGGTCTCGTTCACCGGGGTGAAGACTGTCTCCGGTTCGGGCAATCTCACGACCGGCGCATTGGTGAAAGCACCGAAGGGTCAGCTTGCCGTGCCCATCGAGGGCAAGGGCATGCACGACGAGATGAACTCGGCGACCTTCGACGAGTACGGCCGAATGACGGCCAACCTCGGTCTCGAAGCACCGGGTGCCACCCCGATCACGCAGAACATCATCCTGTACCCGTACGTGAACCCGGTGACGGAGATCCTCGACTCCTCGGGCCTTCCGGACAGCCTCAGTGTCACCGCCATCTCGGTGGGCAACGACGGCACCCAGATCTGGAAGATCACGCACAACGGTGTCGACACACACCCCATCCACTTCCATCTGTTCGACGTGCAGGTGCTCAACCGAGTCACGTGGGACGGCATCAACATCCCACCCGACGCCACTGAGTTGGGATGGAAGGAGACGGTGCGGGTCAGCCCGCTGGAGGACACCATCGTCGCTCTCCGCCCGATTGTTCCTCGGTTGCCCTT
>CAZREK010000157.1:0-6007 GCA_964598965.1 uncultured Bifidobacterium sp.
TCGTCGGTGGGCAGCACCACGCTGTTGAGCTCGTGACTGGTGCGGAAGCCGTCGAAGAAGTGCAGGAACGGAATGCGCGTGGTGAGCGTGGCCGCATGCGCGATGGCCGCCATGTCGGCGCTCTCGGCGACGCTGGGCGCGCACAACATGGCCCAGCCAGTGGCGCGGGCAGCCATGACGTCGCTGTGGTCACCGAAGATGCTGAGCGCGTGCGTGGCCACTGAACGGGCGGCGACGTGGATGACCGTGGGCGTCAGCTCGCCGGCGATCTTGAACATCTCCGGCAACATCAACAGCAGGCCTTGGCTGGCGGTGAAGGTGGTGCCGAGCGCACCGCGCAGGACGGCACCGTGCAGGGCACCGGCCGCGCCAGCCTCGCTCTGCATCTCGATCACCTCGGGCACGACCCCCCACAGGTTGGGATGGCCCTTGGCGCTCCACTCGTCGGCGTGTTCACCCATCGGCGACGCCGGGGTGATGGGGTAGATGGAGATCACCTCGGAGAGCCGGTGCGCCACATGGGCCACCGCCTCGTTGGCGTCCATGACTTTGCGGTCACTCACGGCTGCACCCTATGAAGCACTCCGTGTGGTCGCAACGGGTCTTTCGGCCCCTTGCTGTGGTCGTTCATCTGTTCCACGATGCGGAGCGAGGGGGTGGGAGTGTCATGCCCAAGACCACATATCTCAGCCAGACCGACACCTTGATGTGGATGGTGGAAGCGGATCCGTTGCTGCGCAGCACGATTCTCGGTGTCGTGCTGCTGGAGGCCGCGCCCGACTGGCAGCGGCTGCATCACCGTATTGAAGAGGTCACCCATCAGGTGCCGGCGCTGCGGGAGAAGGTGACGCCGGTGCCGCTGCACCCCACGTTGCTGCGTTGGGAGCCGGACCCCGCCTTCGACCTCAACTACCACCTGCGCCGCATCAGCCTGCCGCCGGGCAGCGGCGTGCCCGAGCTGCTGGACTGGGCGCGCAGCACCTATGCAGGCGGCTTCGACAGCTCGCGCCCGTTGTGGGAGTTCACCTTGGTGGAAGGCGTGAGCCACGACGGTCACCCCGACGGCGCGGCGATGATCCTCAAGGCCCACCACGTGGTGTCCGACGGCATCGGCTCTGTGCAACTGGCGGCGCACCTGTTCGACTTCGAAGAGCACCCGCCGCAGCACGAGGACACTCCCCGCCCACCGGTCGCCCGCCCCAACCCGATGGCGACGATGCGCGAGGTCGTGGCCCACGACGTGGAGGGTCTGCTGGAGTTCTCCCGTAAGCAGATGTCGACCGCACTCCCCAACCTGCTGCACGCCGTGCGCCACCCCCAGCAAGCGGCCAAGGAGTTCATGGAGACCGCGGTCTCGGTCAGCAAGGTCGTCTCCCCCGCAATGGTGCCCAAGTCGCAGGTGATGGTCGGCCGTGTGAAGGCCACCAACTTCCGCGTGCTGGAGGTGCCCGTGGAGGCGTTGTACCGCGCCGCCAAGACCGCGGGCGGCAAGCTGAACGACGGGTTCGTCGCCGGCATCACCGCCGGCCTGCACCTGTACCACGAGCACCACGGCAGCGACGTGCACGACTTGCGGGTCGCCATGCCGATCTCGCTGCGCGAAGACGCGCACGCCGAAGGCGGCAACCACATCACCATCATGCGCTTCGCGGTACCGGTCGGGTCACTGACGGTCGAGGAACGCATCACCTCGCTGCGCCAAGTGGTGGACGGTGTACGTCACGAGAAGTCGATCGAGCACACGGGCACGATCGCCGGCTTCCTCAACCTGATGCCCAAGGGTGTCATCGGGGCGATCATGAAGGGCGTCGACTTCCTCGCCAGCAACGTGCCCGGTGTGCCCACCAGCATGTGGCTGGAGGGTCAGCGGGTGGTGCGCTTCTTCCCGTTCGGCCCCACCGCGGGCTCGGCCGTCAACGTCACGCTGATGTCGTACAACGGCACGTGCTGCATCGGTGTGAACTCCGACGCGGCCGCGATCCCCGACCCCGACGTGCTGCTCGACTGCCTGCGCGCCGGATTCGCCGAGGTGTGCGCCACGGTCGCTCTGCCGGCAGCGAAGGCACCCGCCAAGAAGAAGGCCCCGGTGAAGAAGGCTGCGGCCACGGCGAAGAAGGCCGCTGCTCCTGCGAAGAAGGCCCCGGCGAAGAAGGTGGCTTCCACGAAGAAGTCCCCGTCGGCGAGGAAGACCAGCGGCCGATAAGGTCAGACCGACTTCCCCAGTCCACCGTCGTGACGCACCGCGGCACGACGCCGATGAGGAGGTCTACTGTTGTGTCCATGTCTGCCCCGATCGACGCCGACGAGGCTCCGGAGTACGACTACCCGCACCTGCCGGGCGAAGAACTCGATCCGATGATGGAGTCCACCGTCCACTCGGCGTGGTGCACCGTGTTGGTGCAGTCCGCCAAGCACACCCTGGCGGGCACCGACGCGTTGGTCACCGGCAACACCCCGTTCGTGCCGTCAGGTTCCAAGTACCACACCGCCCCCGACCTGATGGTCCTTCCCGGCATGGCGGGTCGCGAGTTCGGTCGCTACGTCGTCGATGAACACGGCGTGCCACCTTCCGTGTGCGTGGAAGTGGTCTCGCCATCCAACAGCTGGCCACAGCTTGAACGCCGGTACCGGCGGTGGCTGCAGTCCGGTGTCGGCGAGGTGTACGCGTTGCATCCCGACCAGCAGACGGTCGATCGCATCCAGCTGATCGACGGCCGCATCGTGCTCACCAACGCGCTGGGCCACCCCAGCGCGGGAATGCAGATGACGTTCGCGTTGTCCCGAGAACGGTTGGTGCTGTGCTGCCCTGGGGGCCGCGTGGTGGGCCCGGACGACGACCCGTTCGCCTGGCTGATCGACGAACGCGACCGCGCCGACGCAGCCGAAGCTCGGGCTGACGCTGCGGAGACTCGGGCTGACGCGGCAGAGGCGCGTGCCGCTGCGGCTGAGGCCGAGCTCCGTCGGCTACGGGGCGACTGACTCAGTCCTCAGCGGCACCCTTGCGCATGGGCAGCGTGTTGCGCCACACGCCATCCACCATGTGCAGCGCGGCGGCGACTGCGCCGCTGGTGGGCACCAGGCCGATCTCGCCCACGCCCTTCACCCCGTACGCGGACCGCGGCTGGGGAACCTCCACCAACTCCACCTCGATGGGGGGAACGTCCTTGGCGCGCAGGATGCCCAGCTGGCGCAACGTGGTGGGCACGGGGAAGCCGCGCTCGTCGCTGGGGAAGTCTTCCGTCAGCGCGTAGCCCAGGCCCATGTGCACCGAGCCCTCGATCTGGCCCTCGCAGAGCCGCGGGTTCACCGCCTTGCCGACGTCGTGGATGGCCACCACCTTCTCGATCGCGCCGGTGGCACGGTCGGCCACCACCACCTGCGCGGCGTAGCCGAACGCGGCGTGGATGGTGGGGTTGGGCACGGCCGGGTCGCCCAGCTTTTGCGTCCAGTCGACGACGTGCTCCGCGTAGTGGTCGGTGTCGGGGGCACAGTCGGCGGCGAGCGCCACCTGGCAGGCCTTCTGCACGCTGGCCGCCACCATCAACGTGCCGCGGCTGCCCGTGGTCTGGCCGAAGCCCAGCTGACGGGTGGTGTCCACGTGCACCTCGATGCGCGCCGGATCGAGACCCAGTTCGGTGACCGCTGTCTGCAACGCGACGGTGTGTACGCCTTGACCCATCTCGGTGAACCCGTGGCGCACTTCCACCTTGCCATCGTGCGACCGGAACCGCACGACGGCCGCGCACACCTCGCGCAGGCCGTTGCCGAGGCCCGAGTTCTTCAAGCCCAGACCCATGCCCACGGCCTTGCCCGCCGCGAGTGCAGCATCGATGTGCGGCTTGGCGCGGTCGAGGCATTCCTCGGCACCCGCGCAGCCGTCGTCCATGATCTGGCCCGGGCCCCACACCTCACCCGGGTGGATGACGTTGCGCTTGCGCATCTCCCATCCGCTGATGCCGGCCTCCTGCGCCAGGCGGTCCATCACGCCTTCCATCGCGAACTGCGCCTGGTTGGCACCGAAGCCGCGGAACGCACCGCACACCGGGTTGTTGGTACGCACCGCGGTGCACTCGACATCGATGTTGGGCACGCGGTACGGGCCGCTGGCGTGACCCGCTGCGCGCTCGAGCACCTTCATGCCCACGCTGGCGTAGGCGCCGCTGTCGCCGATGCCGCGCACCTTGACGGCGGTGAGGTGGCCGTCCGCGTCGCAGCCGGCCCAGTACTCCAGACGGATCGGGTGGCGCTTGGCGTGGATGCGGAAGCTCTCCTCGCGGGACAGAGTGCACTTCACGGGGCGCTGCAAGAGCCACGCGGCCAGCGCAGTCTGGCCCTGGTTGCTCATGTCTTCCTTGCCGCCGAACGCGCCACCGTTGGACACCAACTGCACGGTCACCTGAGCGTTGTCGACAGCGAGCAGCGACGCGATCTGGTCGCGGTCGTCCCACACGCCCTGGCCGCCGGAGTAGACGTGCAGGCCGGGGCGACCATCCTCGCCGGTGACGGGTACGGCCAGCGTGCTCTCCGGCTCCAGGAAGGCGTGCTCGATGCGTTGGGTCTGGAACACCTCATGCACCGTGTGTGCGCTCGCTACGAGCGCAGCCTCCACGTCGCCGCGGGAGTACGCGCTGACGGACAGCACGTTGCCCTTCGTGCCCCACACCGCAGGCTCGGGGTCGTTGATCGCCGCGACCGGGTCGGTCAGCGGGCGCAGCACGTCGTACTGCACCTCCACGAGCTTCGCTGCCTCGCGTGCATGCTGCTTGGTGTCGGCCACCACGATCGCCAGCACGTCGCCGGCGTAACTGGTGCGCTGACCTTCGCCGATGAACACCGGCCAGTCCTTGTAGATGATGCCCACGAACTGCTCGCCGGGGATGTCGGCCTGGGTGAACACGGCCACCACGCCGGGTGCAGCCAGCGCCTTGGACGTGTCGATGCGCACGATCTCCGCGCGCGCGTGGGCGGTGAGGTGGAGCGCGCCGTGCAGCATGCCCGGCACGCGGAGGTCGTCGACATAACCGCGGTCGCCGAGGGCCAGCTCGGCGGCTTCGTACTTGGTGCCGCTGGTGCCCACGCCCCCGGGCATGGTGGTGTCCACCGGGGTGCCCTTGGCGACGGCATCGATCGCGTCGAGCACCTTCACGTAGCCGGTGCAGCGGCACAGGTTCGCGCCCAGGTGGCGAGCCATGTCGTTGCGGTCGAGGTCGGCGCCCTTCTTGTCCACCTGCCCCTTGGCGCGCATGACGATGCCGGGAATGCAGAAGCCGCATTGCAGGCCACCGCACCCGGCGAAGGCATCGGCGTAACGCTGACGCTCCTGAGCGTCGACACCCTCCAGCGTCAGCACCTCACGGCCGGCAGCTTTGGCCACCGGGTAGGTGCACGACACCTGCACCTTGCCGTCGATCATCACGCTGCAGCAGCCGCACTGGCCCGACGGCGAGCAGCCGTCCTTGGGCGAGGTGACGTCGAGTTCCTCGCGCAGGGCGGCGAGCAGGTGGGGGTGGTCGGCACGCACCGACACCGGGGCGCCGTTGAGCACGAACTCGACGCGGTCGGATGCAGCAGTCACGCTTTACATTTTGTCAAAGCTGGGCCGAAGATGCGAGCCGAGTACTCAGCTACGAGTGAAGGCATAGCTCGCATCGGTAACTTCGGCACCCTTTGGCTTCTTGATCGGGTCGACCTCTTCATCGAACTTCGTGTAGGTGTACTCCAGACGCCACACATCGCCGGCCGCTGTGCGGTCCGAGACGGTGAGCTTGCGGGTGTGGTTGCCCTTGTCCACCCACACGTCGAAGACGAGCGGCGGCGTCTCGGCCGTTGCTGCGCGTTCGTCGAGCAACGACCAGCGCACGCATGGGTGGTCACCCACTCGCTCTTCACCCACGCCCTCCGCCAAGGAGGTGGGTGGCAGGAGCGATGCGAACTCGATCAGGCGCACGGCCCCAACCGCCACTGGTGCGCCGTCTCCCTTGACCACAATCCAAGGCGTCTCGACGTG
>CAZREK010000158.1:0-5997 GCA_964598965.1 uncultured Bifidobacterium sp.
CCGGGCAGGTGCAGCAGGTTGTTGATGTGCTCGATGCCCATCATCCCGGTGCCGATCACCCCGTAACGCACGTCGTCCGTCATCGGTAGCGAGCCTACGGGGCCGTAGCGTGTGGCCATGTCTTCCACGGGCGACACGGATCGCTTCTACTTCCGCCAGCTGCTCTCCGGGCGCGACTTCGCGCAGAGCGACCCGATCGCGCAGCAGATGGTGAACTTCACCTACGCCATCGGCGACCGGGCCAAGGGCGAGTGCGTGCTGGTGGATCCGGCGTACGACGTGAACGACCTGCTCGACATCGTCGAGGCCGACGGCCTGCGCGTGGTGGGCGTGCTGGCCACGCACTTCCATGCCGACCACATCGGCGGCAACATGATGGGCCACCAGCTGCAAGGCGCCGCCGCGCTGCAAGAGCGCTGCCCATGCAAGGTGCACGTGAACAAGGCCGAGGTGCCGTGGGTGTTGCGCACCAGCGGCCTGGGCGAGGGCGACCTGGCCACGCACGACGGGGGCGACGTAGTGGAGGTGGGCGACATTCGCATCACACTGGTGCACACGCCCGGCCACACGCCGGGCAGCCAGTGCTTCCACGTGGACGGCCGGCTGGTCAGCGGCGACACCCTGTTCCTCGACGGCTGCGGCCGCACCGACTTCCCCGGCAGCGACCCGGCCGCGATGTACGACAGCTTGCAGACGTTGGCCGCGATGCCCACCGGCACAGTCGTGTTCCCCGGCCACCGCTACTCCGCGCCCGCCAGCGCCACCATCGACGCGATCAAAGAGGCCAACTACGTGTACCGACCGAAGTCGAAGGAACAGTGGCTGATGATGTTCGGCGGCTGAGCGGCCGGCTTCTGTTCGGCTTCTGGGAAGCTCCGTTCCCATTTGGGCTTCTGGGAACCCTGGTTCCCGGGTTGCGGGAAGCATCCGTCGCAGAACGGGCCGCTCTGCGGTTCGAGTAGAAGGCGCCACCTGCTTTGTTTTCGTCCGTGACAGGTTTCCCTGCGCGATCGGGCAGGGAAACCTGTCACGGCGCTGGACGAAGTAGGTTCGGTGGGTGCGGATCCGGCGGATGAGAGCGACTCTGTGAACAGCGCTCCGAGGTGCCGCCTGTGCGGGCTGCCGATCAGCGTCGGCGATGACACCGTTGTGAACGAAGCCGGCGCGATGCACGCGGGGTGCGCAGCGACGAGGCCCGATGACGAGGGCGTTGTCGCGGCCGTCCGCCAGTTGTTCGTCCTCGCTGCTTGCCGGTTCGCCGGAACCCACCCGGACGCCCCGGTTGCGGAGCACATCGGTGCCGGTCGCTATCGAATGCGCAGCGCGTTCCGTGTCGCGAGCGGACGGCTCGGCGCTCTGGGCATGGTCGTGGCAGCGATCGTCGTACCGCTCATCGGACCTGGACCAGACCCCAACGTCGGCGAGCGCGTGGCCGCGTGCATCATCTTCCTGGCCGGCGCAGGAGTGTGGCTGCGCGTCACCCGCGGTCGGATCGAGTGGTCATCGGACGGAGTCGACGTCTACACGACCTTGCACGTCACGCATGTCGAGTGGCGCGAGATCGAGCAGATCACGTTGGACTATGTCGGCCTTCGCCTCCACCTTCACGACGGACGCGTCGTCACGGCTCTCGATGGCAAGTCGAACTGGTCGCGGGTTGCCCGGGTGCGGACTTCAGCCGACGAACGGCTGTCCGAGCTGGACAGGGCGTGGAACTCAACTCGCCAGGCGTAGCCGCGTAGAGGTCGTACTCGGCGATGAGGGCTTCTGGGAAGCCTGGTTCCCGGCCGGCTTGCGGGAATGAGGCGACGTAGAACGCGCCACCTGGGCCTCAAGCAGGAAGGGGTACCTACTTCGTTTTCGCCAGCGACAGGTTTCCCTGCGCGATCAGGCAGGGAAACCTGTCACAGCGCTGGAGAAGCTAGGTTCGGTTCATGCGACGGCGCGTGACGCGCCCGCCGCAGTTGCGGCACGAGAACGTCCCCGCCGGATTCGAGGCGAAGCCGGAGCGAGCTAGGTTCGCCTCATGCTGCTGCAGAGGTACCGCCCGTCGGGGGCTGCCATAAGGGCATGGTGGCTCTCCACCCACCTCGCCTGGGTGGGTGCGTTGTTCGTCTCCGTCAGAGCCGGCCGCCTCTATTCCGGCGCCTGTGACGACATGTTCTCGAACGGCGACAACGGACCATTCGGTTATGGGTCTCACTCGGACTTGTTTCGACTTGCCCTGCTCCTCCTGTTGTACGGGTTGATCGCCGCGGTGGCGCTCTGTCGAGTGTCCTGGGACCGTGGCTGGTTGCCTCTCGACGTGCTCAACGTCGTGATTGGTACCGCCGGTGCAGCCTTCACGGTGGGAGACCTAGTGACGCAGATTGAACGCAACCCGTACTGCACGTCCGCAGGCATGCGATCAACGATCATCACTGCGGCGGTGATCCTCTCACTCGCTCTCCTCGTCAACAGTGGACTGGTGAAGCGATCCAAGAGGGAGCCGATGGAGGACCCACCGTTCCCTCGTGGCATCGGGTTCTGAGGGCGCCCTGGCCCGACCCCCGACCCTGACCTGTCACAAACAGCACGCCTGCCTCGTCATAACGGCATGGACTCAATGCCGCATCAGGTTCGAACGGACATCGCAGTGGTTGGGGGTGGGATCGCAGGGCTGGTGGCCGCGGCGCTCGCTCGCCGGCACGGCCACCAAGTGGTCGTCATCGACCCGGCGCCGCTTGGTGGGCGGGGGCGCACGGACGAGCGGGGCGGGTTCCTGTTCAACCGCGGGCCGCACGCGGTGTACCGCGGCGGCCCGGCGCAGCGCATCCTGCGCGACCTGGGGTGCGACCTCGCCGGTGTGCCGCCCAGCACCAACGTGTTCGGGCGTGTGGGCGACACGGTGCATGCGCTGCCCACCACGGCGCGGGCGCTCATCGGCAGCCGCGTGCTGGGGACGAAGGGCAAGCTGGCGCTCGCTCGCTTCCAGGGCCAGCTCGCCAAGGCAGACCCGTCCACGCTGGCGCACACCACGTTCGCCGACTGGATGGACCGCTTCCACCTGCCGGCCGATGCGCGCAGCTTGGTGGAGATGCAGGCGCGTGTGTCCACCTACGCCAATGCGCCGGCCGTGGCGTCGGCGGACATGGTGGTGGGTCAGATGCAGCAGGCCGGTCGCCACGGGGTGCGCTACCTGCACGGCGGTTGGCAGACGATCGTGGACCGCCTGGCACCGGCGAGCACCGCGCACCTGCACGCCACCGCGACCGCGATCACTCGTGACGGGGCGGACGTGGTGATCGAGTGTGCGGGTGGCGCGCACGTGATCGCTCGCGCCGCGGTGGTGGCGCTGGCCGATCCGCAGGCCGCGGCGGCGCTGTTGGGCCGCGCTCCGTTCCACGTCGGTCCCCCGGTGGAGGCTGCGTGCCTGGACCTGGGTCTGCAGGCGCCGCCGCCGCACGGGTTGCTGTTGGGCATCGATCAGCCGCTGTACCTGTCGGTGCACAGCCCGGCCGCCCGCCTGGCGCCCGAGGGCCAGTCGGTGGTGCACGTGGCCCGCTACCTCACGCCGGGCGAACCGAGTCAGCAGTCCGCCGATGAGTCACGCGCGCAACTGCACGCGCACGCGGCGCTGGCCGGCATCGCGCCGGACGGCATCGTGGAGGAGCGCTTCCTGCACCGCATGACCGTGGTGGGTGCGATGGCGACGGCCGAGTGCGGTGGCCTGGCCGGGCGGCCGCGCACACACGACAGTGGCATCGAGGGTGTGTTCCTGGCCGGCGACTGGGTGGGGCCGACGGGGCACCTGCTGGACGCGTCGGTGGCGAGCGCGGCCGAGGCATCGACGGCCGCCTGCCGCGCTGCCACACTGGTCGGGCCATGAGTGCTGCCACCGTGTTCGAGGGTGAGCGTGCCCGGTTGCGTGGGCTCGCCTACCGGATGCTGGGGTCGATGGCCGACGCCGACGATGTGGTGCAGGAAGCGTGGCTGCGCTGGGACCGGTTGGGCGACGAGGGCCGGGCCGCGGTGCAGCAGCCGGCGGCGTGGTTCACCACCACGGTGTCGCGGTTGGCGGTGGACGTGCTGCGTTCGGCGCACCGGCGGCGCGTGCAGTACGTGGGGCCGTGGTTGCCCGAGCCGATCCTCACCGACGCCGGTTCGCCGCTGGCTGCACTGGACGACCCGGCCGCCAGCGCCGAGCTGGCCGAGTCGATCACACTCGGGTTCCTCACCGTGCTCGAGCGGCTGGGGCCGGTGGAGCGTGCAGTGTTCCTGTTGGTCGATGTGTTCGGTGAGCCCTACTCGCAGGCGGCCGCGGTGGTGGGCCGCAGCGAGGAGGCCTGCCGCCAGATCGCCAGCCGTGCCCGCCGCCGCGTGCGTGAAGAGCGGCGCGCGCCCGCCCGTGCCGAGCACCCCGACGAGCTGGTGGCCGCGTTCATGGCCGCCTGCGCGGGTGGTTCTGCGGACGGCCTGCGCAAGGTGCTGAGCGAGGACATCGTGTTGGTCAGCGACGGCGGCCGCGAGGTGCGCGCCGCCCGCCGGCCGGTGGTGGGGGTTGCGCGTGTGAGTCGCTTGCTGTTGAACCTGACCTCGCGCTTGAAGCCGGACGTGGAGATCGAGTTGCACAGCGTGAACGGCGAACCCGGGTTGGTGTTCGCACGTGCGGGTCGGCCGTGGATGGTGATGGCCTTCGAAATCGCCGCGGACCAGATCGTCGCGATGCGGCTTGTGTTGAACCCCGAGAAGCTGCGCGAGGTCGGGACGAGTCGCTAGATGGTGGCGGGCCCAACTCCATTGGGCTCATCACTCGCGACGGAAGTGCCCGCGGACGATGTGGTTCATGAAGAACACCTTGTGGAAGCTGAGCCGAAGCACGTCGTTCTGGCCGACATAGGCAACGTGTGTGGACACGGGACTGCGCCAGATCCACCACGACACGATTCGTCGCCAACCCTCTGCGGTGTATTCGAGATCGAGCCTGGACATGGATGCTTCCACGCGCACCCGACCCGATGGAACGACGAACTCCACCGGCTCCTTGGTCAACCGCTGCGAAGGTCCGCCGTTGACTCGGACGTATGGGTCGACGGTGAGTATCCAGCGCGGCAAGACCGTTCGAAGTCGAACCGTAACTGTTCCCACGATGTGAGCGTAGGCAACTGTGGCTGCGCTGACATGACCGCGCTGGACGACAGGCACCAGAGCGGGCAGTCTTCTCTCGATGGCGGAGACTCGTGACCCAGAGCAACTGCTCGCGATGATCACCTCTGTGCTGCGCGACCCGCGTCGCGATCACGTGACCGGCGCTTCGTCTCGTCAGCGGATCAGTCAAGCCATCGACGCACTCAAGTTCCTTCCGCTCGATCGTTGGGATCTCGTCATCGAACTCGCGCTGGACCTCGCGGGCGTCACTCCTGGCGACGGGCCTGACGATGTGATCCGCGAAGCCAGCATCCAGTGCCCACATCTTCTGACGCCGCACTTCCGCCGGATCTGGGATCTCAAGGTGAACGCGGGGCGTGATCATGAGATGGCAGCCTGGCGTGGCGCCGACGAAACCGAGCTGCACCGGTTGGCCGCAGTGGTCGACTCTGGAGAGGATCCGGTCGACGTGCGGCGGGCGTATGCCGGACTGCTCGAGTCCCGCTCTCCGCTGGGGTTACAGCTCGCGCTCGAACGGATGGACTCCGCCGATGTGCAGCCGGCGGAGTTGCCCAAAGTAGGCCGGTTCGACGAAGTCTTCTCCGCGTGGGACACGCCGGGGACGGAAGCGTTCCAGTCCGTCGGCCACGACCTGGAGAACGGCACGCTGCGTCCGCTGTGTGCCGGTCGATCATTCCACCTTCGTTTCAACCCCGACTATGTGGATGTACTGCGGTCACATCCGACCTGGTTCGACATCGGCGAACCCATCCACGCAGCAACCTTCGGCGGTTCGCGCTCGGCGACGTGCCTCGTGAATCGCCCCGGGATCGGTGACTGCTCCTTCCCTTGAGAGGATGGAGTCATGTC